>DKBI01000229.1 GCA_002451175.1 Betaproteobacteria bacterium UBA6904 | reverse complement strand
CGCCGGGCTACGACCCGGTGTCGGTCACGGGCCAGGTCGCGGGCGGCGCGAACCTCGTCTGCTTCACCACGGGCCGCGGCTCGGCCTACGGCTGCAAGCCGGCACCGTCGCTGAAGCTGGCGACCAACACGCCGCTCTTCGCGCACCAGGAAGAGGACATGGACCTCAACTTCGGCACGATCGTGGACGGCAAGGAAAGCATCGCCGCGGCAGGCGAGCGGTTGTTCGAACTGCTGCTGGCCACGGCCTCGGGGCGCCGGACGAAGTCGGAGCTGTTCGGCTACGGAGAGGACGAATTCGCGCCGTGGGTGCTCGGCGCGACGATGTGAGCGGGCGTTGACGCTCAGCCACCGGACGACCACGGCGGCCGCCGGCATCGCCCTGATCGCCCTGGCGGCCCTGGCGCTCGCGCTCGGCGACGTCGCCCTCGCGCCGCGCGAGCTTCTGGCCGCGCTGGCCGGCGGCCTGGGCGGCGCTGACCAGGCCGCGCAGATCGTCTGGCAGATCCGGGCACCGCGCATCGCGGCCGCGCTGCTCGTCGGCGCCGCGCTGGCCGCCGCGGGCTGCGCCTACCAGGGCATGTTTCGCAACGCGCTCGTGTCGCCGGACATTCTCGGGGTCTCTGCCGGCGCCGCCGCGGGCGCCGTGATCGGCATCTTCCTGTCGCAGGACGCGCTGACGATCCAGGCCGCGGCGTTCGGCGGCGGGCTCGCTGCCGTCGCCCTGGCGTACGCCGTGGCGGGCGCCGCGCGCGGTCACGACCCGGCGCTCGCGCTGGTTCTCGCGGGCGTCGTGATCGGATCGCTCCTCGGCGCGGTGGTGGCCCTGGTCAAGACGCTGGCCGACCCGCTGAATCAGCTGCCCCCGATCACGTTCTGGCTGCTGGGCAGCCTGGCGAGCGCCTCGCCGCGCGATCTCGCGCTCGCGCTGCCGCTGGTAGCCGTGGGCCTGGTGCCGCTGTGGCTCATGCGCTGGCGCATGAATCTGCTCGCGCTCGACGACGACGAGGCGCGCGCGCTCGGCGTGCCGGTGACCGCCCTGCGGCTCGCGGTGGTCGGCGCGGCGACGCTGATGACCGCGACGTGCGTCGCGCTTTCGGGCGTCATCGGCTGGGTCGGACTGCTCATTCCGCACGCCGCCCGGCTCGTCGTCGGCCCGGAGTTCTCGCGCCTGCTGCCGCTCGCGATGCTGCTCGGCGCGGCCTTCCTGCTGATCGTCGACACGATCTGCCGGACGGCGACCGCCATCGAGCTGCCGCCCGGCGTCGTCACCGCGCTCGTCGGCACGCCGGCCTTCCTGCTCCTGCTCCTGCGCGCAAGGCGCGGCTGGCAATGATCCTCGAAGCGCGCCAGCTCGCCATCGGCTACCCGGGGCGCTGCATCGCCAGGGAGCTGGAAATCGCGCTCGCGCCCGGCGAAGTCTTGTGCGTGCTCGGTCCTAACGGCGGGGGCAAGACGACGCTGTTTCGCACCCTGCTGGGACTGCACGCGCCCCTCGAGGGCGAACTGCGCGTGGGCGGCACGCCGCTCGCCTCGCTGCCGCGGCGCGAGATCGCGAAACGGCTCGGCTACGTGCCGCAGGATCACGCGCCCGAATACGCCTTCACCGTGCGCGAAGTGGCGCTGATGGGGCGCGCGGCGCGGATCGGCCTGTTCGGCGCGCCTGCCGAGACCGATGCCGCCGCCGCCGACGCGGCGCTCGAGGCGCTCGGCATTGCGCATCTCGCGCAGCGCCCCTACACCGAAGTGAGCGGTGGGGAGCGCCAGCTGGCGCTGCTCGCCCGGGCGCTCGCGCAGGAGCCGCTCGCGCTCGTGCTGGACGAGCCGACGGCGAACCTGGATTTCGGCAACCAGGTGCGCGTGCTGCGCCACATCCGGGAGCTCGGCGATCGCGGGATCGCAGTCGTGTTCTCGACGCATCATCCGGACGAGGCGTTCCACGGCGCGAGCCACGCGCTGCTGCTCGCGCGCGACGGCACCGTTCGCTACGGCGCGCCGCAGATCGTCGTCACCGCGGAGAACCTGCGCGCGGTCTATGGCGTCGGGGTCAAGGTCGCCCAGGTGAACGGCACGCGCGTCTGCGTGCCCGAGTTCTGATGGAGGCCCTGCGCGCGCACCTGCCGGAGATCGCGGTCGCCGCGGCACTGGCCTGGGCGAGCGGCCTGCGGCTCTACGCCGCGCTGTTCGTCGTCGGACTTGCCGCCCGGCTCGGCTGGATCGAGCTGCCGCCGCACCTCGGGTTGCTCGCGCAACCGATCGTGCTCGGCGCGAGCGCACTCATGACCTGCGTCGAATTCTTCGCCGACAAGCTGCCGTGGCTCGACAGCGTCTGGGACGCGGTGCACAGCCTCATCCGCATTCCCGCGGGCGCTGCGCTCGCTGCCGCGGTGTTCGCGGACTCGGGCGCGGCGGTCGCCCTCGCGGCGGCGATTCTTGGCGGCGGCGTGGCCGCGGGAACGCATCTCGCCAAGGCCGGCAGCCGCGCGGCCATCAACACCTCGCCGGAGCCCTTCACCAACGGCATCGTGTCGCTCGCCGAGGACGGGCTCGTGCCCGCGGGCCTGTGGCTCGCGTTCGTCCATCCCGTGGCGTTTCTGGTCCTGCTGCTCGTCTTCGTCGTGCTGGCGCTGCTGCTGCTGCGGCAGATCCTGCGCGGGCTGGGTTCGCTGCGGCGGCGACTGGGACGCGCGTAACGCCCGACGTTACGCTCGCCAGGCGGCCCAGGCGAGGCATAGCCACGCCGCGAGCCAGGCGACGCCGCCGGCGGGCGTGATCGCCCCGAGCACGCGCATGCCCGTCAGGCTGAGCGCGTAGAGGCTGCCGGAAAAGAGCAGCGTGCCGAGGACGAACAGCCATCCGGCCGCGCTCGCGGCCGCGCCCGGCCAGCGGGAATAGGCCCAGCCGGCCGCCAACAGCGCGAGTGCATGCATCATGTGGTAGCGCACCCCGGTCTCGAACACCGCGAGCAGATTGGCGTCCAGGCGCGCCTTGAGCGCATGCGCGCCGAACGCGCCGAGCGCCACCGCAGCAAATCCCGAAAGACTCCCGAGGAGAAAGAACCACCGGTCCGTGGACATTCCGGTCTTCTCGTTTTCGTGCGCGGGTGCGACGTTCGCCAGTGGCCGACGAATTCAGGCGAACGGGTTGTCCCGTTCGCCCCCGGCGGGTCCCCAGAACGCGACCCAGGTCGCGAAATCGTCGCTGACGTCCTCGAAGCGGTGCTCCGTGCCGGCCGGCACGAACAGCAGGTCGCTCGGCCCGCAGGCAATGCGCTCGCCGCCGCGCACGAACCAGCCGCGGCCGCGCGCGACGACGTAGATTTCGTCGCGCGCGTGCGGCGTCTGGGGGTCCGCGCCGCGCGGCGCGTACCAGCGAACTTCCAGGCTGCCGTGGCGCAGAATCTCGGCCGACCGTCGTCCCTCGGCCAGCGGCACCGCCGCCGCGTCCGCGGCGCTCGCGTGCCAGCGGCCTTTCACGAGCGCCACTTGATCGAGCAGCCGACCGACGCTATCTGCTCGCGCGGCCCCTCGCCCGTGCGCGCCACCTGCTTCATCGCCTCGTAGAGATCGCGCCGCGCATCCGGCACGAGCGTCGTGCGCGACTCGTCGAGCCGTCCGCGATACTGCAGCTCCAGCTGCGCGTTGAAGCCGAAGAAATCCGGCGTGCACACCGCGCCGTAGGCGCGCGCCACGCCTTGCGTCGCGTCGAGCAGGTAAGGGAAGGTGAATCCCCGCTCGCGCGCCACGCGCTGCATGTTCTCGAACGAATCCTCGGCGTACTGTGCCGGATCGTTCGACATGATCGCCACCGAGCCGATGCCGTGCTCGCCGAGCTCGGCGCAATCGCGCACGATCCGGTCGAGCACCGCCTTGACGTACGGGCAGTGGTTGCAGATGAACATGACGAGCAGCCCGTTTGCGCCGCGCGTGCTGGCGAGCGTGTGGCGCCGGCCGTCGACGCCCGGCAAGTCGAACTCCGCGGCGCGCCAGCCGAAATTGCAGACTTGAGTGGTCGTCGTTACCATGCATTCATCCTAGCATGCTCCGCCACCGCTACCTGACGCCGCGACTGCACCTCGCGTCGCCGCTCTCCGAGGGCGCGCGCCTCGAGCTGCCCGAGTCCGCGGCGCATCACGCGGCGCAGGTGCTGCGCCTGCGCGAAGGCGAGGCGATCGTGCTGTTCAACGGCCAGGGTGGGGAGTACGCGGCCCGCGTCGCGTCGCTCGGCAGGAAATCGGTGCTCGTCGAGGTGGGTGCATTCGCGCCGGTCGAGCGCGAATCGCCGATTGCCGTGACGCTGGTCCAGGGATTGTCCTCCGGCGAGCGCATGGACCTGACCGTGCAGAAATCGGTTGAGCTCGGCGTGCATGCGATCCAGCCGGTTGCCGCCGAGAAATCGGTCGTGCGCCTCTCGGCGGAGCGCGCCGAGGCCCGGCGCGCGCACTGGCAGCGGATTGCCATCGCGGCCTGCGAGCAGTCCGGTCGCAACCGGGTCCCGGAGGTCCGTCCCGTGCTGCCCGTCAGCCGCTACGCGCCGCCATCAGGATCGCTGAGCCTCGTGCTCGCGCCCGACGCGGAGAACCGGCTTGCGCACTTCGTCGCCGGAGGAGCGCGCGAGCTCGTGCTCGCCGTGGGGCCCGAGGCGGGATTCAGCGAAAACGAGGAGCGCTCGCTGATCGCCGCGGGTTTTCAGCCGGTGCGCCTGGGGCCGCGCGTGCTGCGCACGGAAACGGCTGCGCCCGCCGCGCTCGCGGCGCTCAACGCGCTGCTGGGAGATTTCTGACGCCGCCGGCGAAGCGGTTGACCGACGCGTGCGCTGCCTTAGAATCGCCGCAGCAGAGACGCCGCCCCTTGAGCACGCTCCCGCACCCCGAAGCCTTCGTGCGCTGGTTCCGCCAGTCGGCGCCCTACGTGCACGCATTCCGCGGCCGCACGTTCGTCATCGGCATCGGCGGGGAGGTGAGCGCGGAGCATGCGCGCCTGGCATCGTTCGTGCACGATCTGAACCTGCTGGCGGCGCTCGGCATCCGGCTGGTGCTGGTGCATGGCGCGCGGCCGCAAATCGAGGCGGAATTGCGCGCCAAGGGCCAGCGCTCGCGCTACGCGCGCGGCCTGCGCATCACGGACGCGGCATCGCTCGCCGCGGTCAAGCACGCCGCGGGCGCGGTGCGCGTGGAGATCGAGGCGCTGCTGTCGCAGGGACTGCCGAATTCGCCGATGGCCGGGGCGCGCATCCGCGTCGCCTCGGGCAACTACATCACGGCGCGGCCGATCGGCGTCGTGCAGGGCGTCGATTACCAGTTCACCGGCGAAGTGCGCAAGGTCGATGGCGCCGCGATCGCGCGGCACCTCGAGGCGGGCGCGGTGGTGCTCGTGCCGCACGTCGGCTACTCGCCCACCGGCGAGGTGTTCAACCTCTCCTGGGAGGATGTCGCCGAGAGCGTGGCCACGGCCCTGAAGGCGGACAAGCTGCTGTTCTTCACCGACCGGCTGCCCGCGGACCGCAAGGGCGCGCCGCTGCACGAGCTCACGGCGCGGGCCGTGGAGATGCTGCTCAAGTCGGACAACCAGCTGCCGCATGCGGCGCGCGTCCTGAAGTGCGCGCTGCGGGCGCTCGCCGGCGGCGTCGGCCGCGTGCACCTCATCCAGCGGCGGGCGGACGGCGGCACGCTGCTCGAGCTGTTTACGCACTCCGGGGTCGGCACGATGATCACCGCGGATCCGCTCGAAGTGCTGCGCCCGGCGCGCATCGAGGACGTGGGCGGCATGCTGGCGCTGATCGAGCCGCTGGAGGCCGACGGCACGCTCGTCAAGCGCGGCCGCGAACGCCTCGAGCACGAGATCGGCAATTTCCACGTCATCGAGCACGACGGCGTCATTCTGGGCTGCGCGGCGCTCTATCCGTTCGGCACGGAGAAGAGCGCCGAGCTGGCCTGCCTCGCGGTGGCGCCGGAGTATCGGGACGCGGGGTACGGCGAGCGCCTGCTGCAGGCCTGCGAGGCGAGCGCCCGCACGCAGAAGATCCGGCGCCTGTTCGCGCTCACCACGCGCGCCGCGCATTGGTTTCTCGCGCAGGGTTTTCGCGAGGCGGCGGTATCCGCGCTGCCGGAGCGCCGCCAGTCGCTCTATAATTGGCGGCGCGGTTCCAAAGTCTTCCTCAAGCGGATCTGACCCATGGCGAGAATGGTGAAGTGCATCAAGCTCGGTCGCGAGGCCGAGGGGCTCGATTTCCCGCCGTACCCCGGCGCGCTGGGCCAGCGCATCTGGGAAAGCGTGTCCAAGGAGGCGTGGCAGCAGTGGCTGCGCCACCAGACCATGCTCGTCAACGAGAACCGCCTCAATCTCGCCGATCCCGGCGCGCGCAAGTACCTGGCCGAGCAGACGGAAAAGCACTTTTTCGGCGACGGCGCCGAACAAGCCTCCGGCTACGTCCCGCAAAAGAGCTGAGCGCCCTCGCGCCGGACGCGCGGCCTAGCGCGGGCGGCGGCTCCTCGGCGTCGCGCTGCCGTCGTAGGCGAGCACCCGGTCCAGGTTGTCCTGAATCTCGCGCTCCTTGGCCTGCAGGTGCAGCATCGCGAACGTCCTGGCGGTGTCGAGAAAATGAAAGGCGTAGCTGCCATTCAGGCCCCTGCGGGTCGCCCGCAGTTTGCGGAACAGCTCGATGGCGTCGCGCTGGCGCAGGATCGCGTCCTTGCGGGCCTTGCGATAACCGGGGCGCCCGCGCTTGAGCTTCTCGAGGGCGACGCCTTTCGAATCAACGACCACTTTGAACAGCGGGGCACGGTCGGTCACGGTGGTGGATTCCTGATGAGTGGAGCGACTAATAGATCTCAGGGACGAAGTTTTGCGTGTCCAGCGGCGGACGCGCATAGCCCTCGCGCAGCTCGCGCTTGCGTTTCGGCAGCTTCATCTTCTTCGGCGCCACGTCCTTGTACGGCAGCAGGCTCAGCAGGTGGGCGATGCAGTTGAGGTGTGCGCGCTTCTTGTTGTCCGAATTGACCACGTACCACCGCGCCTGATCGACGTCGGTGTGGAAGAGCATGTCGTCCTTGGCCCGGGAGTAGTCCTGCCATCGGTTGCGTGACTCCAGGTCCATCGGCGAGAGCTTCCAGCGCTTGGTCGGGTCATCGAGCCTGGACCTGAAGCGGCGCTCCTGTTCCCGATCGCTCACCGAGAACCAGTACTTGACGATGGTGATGCCGGAACGCACCAGCATGCGCTCGAATTCCGGGCAGCTGCGCATGAATTCCAGGTACTCGGCATCCGTACAGAACCCCATCACGCGCTCGACCCCGGCGCGGTTGTACCAGGAGCGATCGAACAGGGTCATCTCGCCCGCCGCGGGCAGCTCCGCGACGTAGCGCTGGAAGTACCACTGCGTCTTCTGGCGCTCGGTCGGCGTGCCCAGCGCCACCACGCGGCAGACGCGCGGATTGAGTGGCTGGGTGATGCGCTTGATGACGCCGCCCTTGCCCGCGGCGTCGCGTCCCTCGAAGATGACCAGGACTTTGCGGCCCTCGTGCCGTATCCACTCCTGCATCTTGACCAGTTCGACGTGCAAACGGGCCAGGGTGCGCAAGTAGAACTTGTTGCGCTTCTTCTTCTTGACCTTCGGATCGCCGAGCGGGCTCGCCGCGTCCATCTCCGGCACTTTCGTGCCGAGCGTCAGGCGGGATGTCTCGGTCGGACTTCTACGTTCTCGCTTGGCCTTGCCCTTGCCTCGCTTGCCCATGACTTTTCATCTCCCCTTGGGGTACCCGAGCTCCAAGACGTGAAAAAAAGCGGCCCCTCCGTAAGCTGGAATGCCCAATCGACCCCGGCAGCGCGACGCGGCAGGCGAAACGGCCGCTCCCCGTGCGTCGCGGCAGGCCGGGCGCCTGGCCGCGTCACGTGTTGCCAATATATCGCATGGCGGTCCTGCAGAGGCAGCCTGTCGAGGCGGAGGGCATCCGCCTGCCGCCTCATTTCCGCAGGATCGTTCTGACGCCTTTCGCCTCGGCCAGCAGCAGCACGTCGGCGGGCCGCCGGGCGAACAGCCCGTTCGTCACCACGCCCGCCAGGCTGTTCAGGTCGTCCTCGAGCGCCGGCGGGTCGAGGACGGTCAGCCCGTGGCAATCGAGGATCAGGTTGCCGTTGTCCGTCTTGAAGCCCTCGCGAAGCACCGGCTGCGCCCTGCGCTTCAACATCTCGCGCCCGACGTAGCTGCGCGCCATCGGNNCTCGCGCGTCAGCGCGCCGCCGCCCCCCTTGATCATGTGCAGGTGCTCGGTGATTTCGTCGGCGCCATCCACGTACACCGGCAGCTCGTTCACGGCATTCAGATCGAACACGCGAATGCCGTGGCGCTTCAGCCGCTCGGCGCTCGCCTCCGAGGCGGCCACCGCCCCCTCGATGCGCCCCTTGATCGACGCCAGCGCGTCAATGAAGTGATTGACGGTCGAGCCCGAACCGACGCCGACGACGCGGTCCTCGACGACGTGCTTGAGCGCCTCGCGCGCCACCGCGGCCTTGAGCTCGTCCTGGGTCATCGGCGCTTCGGCGGAAGGTCGGTACAGACGCCCTCGAAAGCCTCGGCCGCCATGCCGATGGACTCCGACACCGTCGGGTGCGGATGGATGGTCTTGCCGATGTCCACCGCATCGGCGCCCATCTCGATCGCGAGCGCGATCTCGGCCATGAGGTCGCCCGCGCCGGTGCCGACGATGCCGCCGCCGACGATTCGGTGCGTGTCGACGTCGAACAGGAGCTTGGTGAGGCCCTCGTTGCGCGCGTTGGCGATTGCACGGCCGGACGCCGCCCACGGAAATTTCGCTGCCGACACCTTCGCGCCGGTCCGCTTCGCCTCGTCTTCGGTGAGCCCCACCCAGGCGATCTCCGGGTCGGTGTAGGCCACCGAGGGAATCACGCGCGCGTCGAAATGCGCCTTGTGGCCGGCCGCAGCCTCCGCGGCAACGTGTCCTTCGTGAACCGCCTTGTGCGCAAGCATCGGTTGCCCGGCGATGTCCCCGATGGCAAAGATGTGCGCGACGTTCGTTCGCATCTGCGAATCCACCGGAACGAAGCCGCGCTCGTCCACCGCGACGCCTGCCTTGTCCGCGCCGATCGTTTTCCCGTTGGGCGCGCGTCCCACCGAGACGAGCACGAGGTCGTAGAGCTGCGGCTCGGCCGGCGCCTGCGCGCCCTCGAACCAGACCCGGATGCCCTCCGCGGTCGCCTCGGCGCGCGCGGTCTTCGTCTTCAGCATCACGTGATCGAAACGGCGTGCGTTGAATTTCTGCCAGACCGCGACGAGATCGCGGTCCGCGCCGGCCATGAGCCCGTCGAGCATCTCCACCACGTCGAGGCGCGCGCCGAGCGTCGAATACACGGTGCCCATCTCCAGGCCGATGATGCCGCCGCCGATGACGAGCACACGCTTCGGGCGGCTGCGCAGCTCGAGCGCCCCGGTGGAGTCCACGATGCGCTGATCCTCTGGCAGGAACGGCAGCCGCGCGGCCTGCGAACCGGCCGCGATGATCGCGTTGGCGAAGCGCACCACCTTCCTGCCGTCCTTCGTCTGCACCTCGAGGTGATGCGCGTCGGCGAAGGCGCCCACGCCCTGCAGCACGGTCACCTTGCGCGCCTTCGCCATCGCCGCCAGCCCGCCGGTGAGTTTGCCCACGACCTGGGACTTGAACGTCCGCAGCCGGTCGAGATCCACCGCCGGTTCGCCAAACGTGATGCCATGGTGTGCCAGCTCGCGCGC
>DKBI01000347.1 GCA_002451175.1 Betaproteobacteria bacterium UBA6904 | reverse complement strand
GCCGAGCGGATTGTCCTTGAGGATCCTCGAGGTGTGTTCCAGAACGACCAGCGTTCCGTCGGGACCGTGATGGCGCTTGAGTGTCATGGGATGCTCCGCATGCGATGTCGTCTGCCATGGTAGCAGCCCCTGGAGTGCTAAGATCGCGCGCGGTCCCCAACCTGGGACGGAGGGAGGCGAGATGCGACGATTCGACGAGTTGGAGGATCCACGGCGCCGCTGGCTGCTCCAGGCCCTGACGGTGGGCGCGGCGCTAGCCGGCGTGCCCGGAGGCCGAGCGTTGGCGCAGAACGTGTTCGGCAGTCGGCCGGCCAAGCTGCCTGAGGGGCAATCGATTTACCGGATCGAGGGCACGGCGAGCGTCAACGGCGCCGCTGCGACGCTGAAGACCGCGATCCGTCCGGGCGACACGATCGAAACCGGCAAGGACAGCCAGCTGATTTTCGTGGTGGGCGGACATTCGATGATCGTGCGCGCGGAATCGCGGCTGCAGATCGAGGGTGAAAAATCGGCAGCGGTTTCGCTGCTGCTGTCGGCGATGCGTCTGGTCACCGGCAAGCTGCTCGCGGTGTCGCGCGACTCGCGTATGCGCATCACGACGCCGACCGCGACCATCGGCATTCGCGGCACGGGTTTCTACGCGGAGGCCGACCCCGAGCAAACCTACTTCTGCACCTGCTACGGCGTCACCGACATCGCCGCCGCAAACGATCCCGCCAGCAAGGAGACCGTTCAGGCGAAACATCATGACCGGCCGCTCTACATTCTCGGCAAGGCGGGCGCGGGACAGAGCATCCGGCCCGCGCCGTTCATCAATCACACCGATCAGGAACTCGCGCTCATCGAGACGCTGGTCGGGCGCACGCCGCCGTTCGTCTTCCCGAAGGACAGCTACAGCGGCCCGCGGCGCGAGTACTGACCTAGAAGCGCATCAGGTAGGCCACGGAGAACTGGTTGGCCGTGTAGCGCGAGGGCGCGGGATACAGCGGGCTCGCGGGCGCCGTGGGCTTGGAGGCCGCGCGGCGCATCGAAAAGTCGAGCGAGTCGCGCGGTCCCAGCGCCCAGTTGTATCCGAGCGTCCACAGCGTCGTCTTCGCCTCGTAGCGGTAGGCCACGAGCGGGTCGCTGCCATAGGCATCGTCAGGCACCCAGGCCTTCGCGAACGACTCGTAGGCGTGCGAGTCCGTGCGCGTGGTCACGGCATCGCCCTTGCGGAATTCGCCGCCGAGGTAGAGCACGCCGCTGTGCGTCAGCGCGTAATCGAGGTTGACGCGCGCCGACGTGTCCTTGCCGTCGAACACGACATTGTCGGCCTGCCGGCGGTTCGCGGTCAGCGCAGCGAAGATCTCGATGCGGTCGGTGAGCCCCTGCCGGTAGGTCAGGCCGAGCGAATACCGGTGCCCGGAGCGCAGCTGCCCCGCATGCTCGTCGAACACGAGGCGGCCCTGCAGGCCGAAGGTCGGTGCGCTGAATTCGCCGGAGGCGCGATACTGCAGTTCGGCTTGCCCGCCGAGAGAGAAGCGATCCAGTCCCGGGTAGCGGGCGAACTTGTCGCCGGCGGCGAAACCGGTCGCGACGATGCGCGTGTGCTCGCCGAGCGGCAGCGACGCGGCCTTGCCGACGTTCAGGCTGTAGATCCGGTCCGCGAGCTTTTCCTCGGACTCGCGGGCACGATTGACGTTGTCGTCCCAGACGATCGACGTCTCCACGCGCACGGGATTGACGAACAGGGTCGGGGCATCCAGCGCGCCCATGGGCAGGCCCTTGCCATCGAGCTCCTTCGCCACCCAGACGCGCACCAGCTGGTTATGGTCCACGCCCGATGCGCGCTGAATCTGGTAGTCCACGCCCAGCTTCAATCCGTTGCGCAGGAGAAAATCGCTACCCACACCGAGCAGGAGCGACGTGCGCTTGTCCATGCTTGGTGTAATGCCGTAGATGGGACCGGCCGGCAGATCGGCGTACGCCAGCCGCGCCTCGCTCTCGCCCTTGGCGTCGTGGCGCACCTCGAAGCGCAGCCGCGGCAATGCGTAGCCGAAATCGGTTTCGTGTACGGATTCGGCGCGCACGCCGAACGCCACCTGCAGCGTGGGCAGCGTCTGTTCGAAAAAGGTCAGCGCCGCTAGCCCGGCACCGGCTTCCGAATAGGCATTGAGCCGGGCGCGCCCGAAGTCGATCCGACCATAGGGCGACAGCAGGACGTTGCGCTCGCGAAACTCGTAGCCCGCGGCCAGCGAGCCGAACCATTGCCGCCCGTCACGCGTGCCGCGCGCAAAGTCGTTCGCCGCCGCAACGAATCGCTCCGAATCCATGTCCAGGTTGCCTACACCGAGCAGGCCATCCACGTAGAGGTTCACGCCGGGCTGGTAGCTGCCATAGAGCGCGATGGACGAGCCTTTGGTGCGCGCGCGGCTGCCGTCGGCGCCAATGTCCGTCTGATCTCGCGCGAAACCGGCGGCGATGCCGAGCGCGAGCTTCTCGCTCACACGACGGTCCACGCCGGCACTCAGCCCATCGGTGCTGAAGCGCAGTGCACTCGAGTCGCTGGTCTGATCCCGCGTGCCGAACTGCACCTGCCCGGCTACCCAGACGTCCGTGGCGCCCACCGTTCGATCCACGGGCGCATTCAGCGAAGCTGCATTGAAGGTTCCCGTGCGCGCGGCGCTGGCAAGCGCGGAGAAGAGACCGGTGGCCATCGGCGACGCGTCGCCAGCCGTGCGCAGTGGAGGCGTGGTCGCGGTCTGTGCCTGCCACGCGAGTCCCGTGCCTGGCGATCGCGCCGCCAGCTTTGCGGGCGCAGCCGCCGTTTCGGCGCGCGCGTGGAGCGATTCGAGGCGGGATTGAATATTGGCAATCTGCGCACGCGCGAACCGCTGCGCGGTCTTGGCCTGCGCGCGCAGCAGGCCGACAACTGCCGCGTCAGCCGTGGGATCGGCACGCGGAACGACCGAAACGGTGATCGTCGCCGGCGCGGACGTGCCGCCCACGTCGGTGACGTCGTAGGTAAATGCGTCCGGACCGAGATATCCGGAGGTGGGCGTGTAGGTGACGCGCGTACCTGTGATGACGGCCGTACCATGCGCAGGCGCACTCGCGATCCGCGCCGTGAGCGCGCCGGTGCCGCCGATATAGGCCGCGAGATCGAGTACGGTGGGCGTGCTCGCCGCGGCACTGATCGTCGCGGGCCGCGCGGTGGGCAGGGGCGTGGTGGCCGTGCCCGTCAGCGTGACTTCACGACCTGTGATGCAGGTGTCGCACGAGGGTGGATTGAGGGGCACCGTCAGCGTCGCGCTCTTGGTGCCCGCAGTCGCGGGCTTGAACGTGACGAGGATGGTGCACGCGGCGCCGCCCTGCACCGGGCCGCTCGCAAGGCAACTGCCCCCCGCGACAGAGAACTCCGACGCATTGGCGCCGCCGACTGCGATCGCTCCCAGGACCGCAGTCGTTCCCGCCGGGCCGGTGACGGCAGCGACAAATACACTCTGTGCGGCGCTCGTTGTGCCGACTTCCTGATTGCCGAAGGCCAGCGTGAAGGTGGCCGGCCCGTTGCCGTGATGCGCGAGCAGTGCCTGGGCCTCGGTCGGACCGACGCCGATGCACTGCGTCGTTCCGCCGCATTCGGCGCGCGCAAGTCCCGTCCATGCCAGCGCGGCCAGCCAAAGCACCCAAACGGCCAGCGCCCGTGGTGATTGCCTCATCACGTTCTCCCTCGCCCCCAAATGGCCGGGGCAGTATAGCGCGGCGTCGGGGCGGGTAAGATAGTTATATGGACTTTGATCTCGGCGGCAAGGTGGCCCTCGTCACNNGCCGAAACGAAACTGCGCGCCGCGGGACGCCGCGTGCTGGTGCAGCGCTGCGACGTCGCCGACGAGCAGCAGGTGGACGCCTGCTTCGGCGAGGCGGTCGCCACCATGGGCCGCGTCGATACGTGCTTCGCGAACGCGGGCGTGTCGCAGAAGCGCGCGCCGTTTCACGAGCTCGCCACCGACGAGTGGCGGCGCGTGCTGTCGGTGAATCTCGACGGCGCGTTCTTCACGCTGCGCGCGGCGGCGCGCCACATGATCGACCGCGCGAAGCAAGGCGACCCTGGCGGCCGGCTCGTCGGCGTGGCGAGCACCGCCGCGGTGCACGGCGCGGCGCGCGCCGAGGCGTACGCGGCGAGCAAGGGAGCGCTCATCGCGATGATCCGCGCGCTGGCGGTCGAGCTCGGGCGCTACGGCGTCACCGCGAATTCGATCCTCCCCGGCTGGATCGAGACCGAGATGACCGCGGCCGGCATCGCCGACGCGAAGTTCGCGCGCGCCGTGCTGCCGCGCATCCCCGCGCGGCGCTGGGGCCGCACGGACGACTTCGGCGGCATCGCCGTGTACCTGGCGAGCGATGCGAGCCGCTACCACACCGGCGACAGCTTCGTGATCGACGGCGCGTACACGCTCTTCTGAAGGCCGTGAGCGCCGAGCGCAAGCCCCTGGACGCCACGGCGTTCTCGGTGATGGTGTTGCTCACCGCGCTGTGGGGATTTCAGCAGGTCGTGATCAAGCTCACGGCCGCGGGGGTGTCGTTCGTCATGCAGGCGGGCATCCGCTCGATCNNGCGGGGCTCGGTCACACCGCGGCCTCGCGCATGGTGGTGTTCATCTACCTCGCGCCGATCTTCACGGCGCTCGGCCTGCAGGTCTTCGTGCCGGGCGAGCGGCTCGGGGCGCTGCAGTGGCTCGGCGTCGTGCTCTCCTTCGCCGGCGTCGCGGTCGCGTTCTCCGACGGGTTCGCGGTCGCCGGGACGACCTGGCTGGGCGACCTGTTCGGCATGATCGGCGCGCTGCTCTGGGGCGCGACGACCGTGCTGATCCGCGCCACGGGACTGGCGCGCGTCACGGCGACGAAGACGCTCTTCTACCAGCTCGCCGTCTCGGCGCTGCTGCTGCCGCTGGCATCGGTGCTGATGGGCGAGAAGGGCGTCGTGTCGCTCACGCCGCTCGCGCTCGCCGGGCTGGCCTACCAGGGGATCGTCGTCGCCTTCGCGAGCTATCTGGCGTGGTTCTGGCTGCTGACGCGCTATCTGGCGGGGCGCCTGGCCGTGTTCTCGTTCCTCACGCCGCTCTTCGGCGTGCTCGCCGGCGTGCTCGTGCTGGGCGAATCGCTGACGCCCTCGTTCACGCTCGCGGCGCTGCTCGTCGGCGCCGGTATCGTGCTCGTCAACCGCGCCCGATAAACTCCCGTCCCATGGAAGATCCCGCCGCATCGCGCGTCACCGCCGAGCAGTTCCGCCGCGGCATGCGCTGCCTGGCGGGCGCCGTGAACGTGGTGACGGCGGCGTTCGACGGGCATCGCTTCGGCCTCACGGCGACGGCGGTCTGCTCGGCGACGGCCGAGCCGCCGAGCATCCTGGCGTGCATCAATCGCGCGACGGCGACGCACGGCGCCATCCTGGGCTCGCGGGCGTTCTGCGTGAACGTGCTGCGGGTGGAGGACGCGGATCTCGCCAACGCGTTCAGCGGCAAGCAATCGGGAGAGCTGCGGTTCCGCTCGGGGGAGTGGCTGCGGCTGTCCAGCGGCGCGCCGGCGCTCGCCAGCGCGCTGACCAGCCTCGATTGCCGGCTCGTGCAGCACATGGACCACGGCACGCACACGATCTTTCTCGGCGAGGTGCAGAGCATCGTCTTCGGGCGCGAGGGCAGGGCGCTCCTCTATGCCAACGGGCAGTACGCGCGGCTCGCGTCGCTCGCCCAGGGCGAGCCGCTGCCCGAGGGGTTCGACCGCTGGGTCGACGTCTAGATGACGCCGACGCCTCCGCGCTCGGCGCTCGAGGTGTTCCTCGGGTTCGCGTCGATCGGCGCGCGCTCCTTCGGCGGCGTGCTGCCCTGGGCGCATCGCGTGATCGTCGAGGAGCGGCACTGGATGGCGCGCGAGGATTTTCTCGACGTGCTGGCGCTGTGCCAGTTCCTTCCCGGGCCGAACATCGCCAACATGGCGGTGGTGCTGGGGCGGCGCTGGTTCGGCCTGCGCGGCGCCGTCGCCGGGTTCGTCGGATTGATGGGGCCGCCGTTCGTCTGGGTGCTTGCGCTCGCCGCGCTCTACGCGGACTGGGCGGCGCAGCCGGACGTGCGCGCAATCGTGCAGGGCGTCGGCATTGCGGGCGGCGGACTGTTCCTCGGCACGGCGCTGAAGCTCGGCACGCCGCTGGCGAAGAAACCCGCGGCGCTCGCCGTCATCGGCGGATGCTTCGTCGCGGTCGGGCTGCTGCGCGTGTCGCTGCTCGCCGTGTTGCCGGTGGCGGTCGTGGTCTCGCTGGTTCTCGCGCGCCAGCGGCTGGTGTAGCGCGTGCTCGACCTGTTCCTGCATTTCGCGCTGCTCTCGCTGCTCGCGGTGGGCGGCATCAGCTCGATCATGCCGGAGATGCAGCGCGTCGTCGTCGAGACGCGCGAGTGGCTGAGCGCGAGCGAGTTCACGCAGCTGTTCGCGATCTCGCAGGCCGCGCCCGGACCGAACGTGCTCATCGCCAGCCTGATCGGCTGGAAGCTGGCGGGCCTTTCGGGCGCGGTGGTCGCGCTCGCCGGGATCTGCGGACCCGCGGTGCTGCTCGCCTGGTGGACGGGCGTGGTCTGGGAGCGGTTTCGCATGGCCCCGTGGCGCATGATGGTGCAACGCGCGCTGGCGCCGGTGAGCGTCGGGTTCGTGATTGCCGGGGGCTACGTGCTGGCGACGCCGGAGGGCCTCGGCTGGCGCAATGCGCTGATCGCCGGAGCCAGCGCCGCGAGCCTCTACGCGTCGCGGATCAACCCGCTGTGGATCCTGGGCACCGGCGGATTCGCGGGCTGGCTGCTTTTCAGGTGAGCGCGAATTCCGCGCGCGACACCTCGTCGATCGCGGCCGACAGCTCGTCGTAGCTCTTGGTGACGCGAAACTGCGGGAANNCGCGCACCCGACCGGATTCGTCGACGACCAGCTCGTGGCAGAACAGCGTCGGCAGGCCGAGCTGGCGCATCAGCGGCGCCGCGAACTGGTAGAACGTGTCCGAGAGGATGACGACCTGCGTGCGCAGCCGGAGCGCGTCCAGAAACGCCTTCGCGCCGTCCAGCGGCCGCATCTGCGCGATGACGCCCTGGATGTCGGGCAGGCCGAGTCCGTGCCGCTCGAGGAGCGCGATGCGCCCCCGCATCAGCTGGTCGTAATCGGGCTCGTCGCGGGTCGTGCGCGAAAGCTCCGGTATCGCGGTGCGCCGCGACACCTCGATCCAGATTTCCGGAACCAGCACGCCCTCGAGATCCAGGCAGACGATCTGCACGACGCCTCCCGCGCAAAAGGCTGGCATTCTAGTCGAAGCGCTGCGCCGGGCCGCTCGCGCGGACCGATGGACGTCAACAACCCCGTGAATCTTCGGTATAATTCTCCCCCTCGCGCCCGTAGCTCAGTTGGATAGAGTACTTGGCTACGAACCAAGGGGTCGTGGGTTCAAATCCTGCCGGGCGCGCCAAATTCTGGCAATGAAATCGGGCGGTTATCGGAACTTCCGGTAGCCGCCTTTTTCTTGAGTACCACCAGTGCCGGACTTTTGCCGGACTCTGATTCGCAGACGCGTTCCGCGGCCGCGATCAGCTCCAGCAATTCAGGCGCCGAGTAGTGCGTCGTGATATCACCGTTCTTGTGCCCCAGGAGCACCTTGCGGGTCTCCAGCGGCACACCCGCAGCGCGCAGCCGCCGCCCGAACGTGTGCTTCAGGTCGTGCACAGGGGTATGGGCGGAGCTTGTCGGATGTTAACATATTTGTTATTGTCGGCTCGTGGATTACACGATCGGCTACTACAGTGCGACGGTCCAGGAGCAGATTCTCGAGTTGCCGGACGGCCTCGCTGCCCGGTACGTCGTGCTGACCCGGCGGATGGTTGCCCTTGGCACAAATCTCGGAGAGCCCCATACCAAACCGTTCGGGGACGGACTCTTCGAGTTGCGATTGAAGGGGCGCGAAGGCATCGCCCGCGTATTTTTCTGCACGCTCGTCGGGAGACGCATCGTCATGCTGCATAGTTTCATCAAGAAAAGTGAACGTACGCCACCGCGCGAACGTCGGATCGCAGAAGCGAGAATGAAGGAGGTCAAACGTGCGAACGCATAATCAACTGGTCAGGACATTGCTGCGCCGTCCCGGAGTTCGGGCGGAGGTGGAGCGCATCGAGCGAGAGGAGGCGGCACTGCTAGACGCTCTGCTGAAGGCGCGCGAGGAGGCTGGCCTCACGCAAGCGCAAGTGGCGGAACGGATGGGAACGCACGCTCCCGCGGTGGCGCGTCTGGAGCGCTCCTTGGCTACTGGGAAGCATTCGCCGTCGATCGCGACGTTGCGGCGGTACGTGAAGGCGTGCGGGAAGCGTTTGCTTCTGCACGTTGCGTGAGATTGGCGTGACTTTGTTGGGACCAGTCCGGACAAGTGCGGCGAAATCGGCGACGTGCGGTCCGGTGGGGTTCCAATAGATCAGTTACTTACCGACAGATCGCGTCCTACGAACCAAGGGGTCGTGGGTTCAAATCCTGCCGGGCGCGCCAAACAAATGAAGGGGTCGCGAAAGCGACCCCTTCGTCATTTCAGCGCCTGTGAACCGCGGAAGACCGGGAGCGACCCCGGGTGTGGTGCACCACCGCCTACGGTCCTGGCGATTCGCCCCGTGGGGGGGAATCGTCGGTTCGAAGCGCCCGGCGTCGCCCGCGCGAGCGCTTGTCCCCGGGGTACTTCTCGGCAGGCTTCGCCGGCAGCTTTTCCGGCTTGTCCGGTCCCCAGACACGGCTGTAGTAGGTGTCGGCGAGCTGCAGTGCGCCCACCGGGTTATGCGCCAGCACGCGATCTTTCGTGACCAGCGTGGTCACGAGTCCCTGCGCGTGGCGAATGAACAGGCTGTCGTGGCCGACGCAAAGGCCCACGATGACGTTCAGCTCGCAGCCCGCCCGGTTGAGGAGCTCGGCCTGCGAGACCGGGTTGCAGATCGCCTCGAAGGTGCCGGGCCGGATCTTGTCCGCGTCCCTGAGGCCGATCGCTTCCTTGGGAACGCCGCCGTTCTTGCAGGCGACCGAGGCCACCTCGAGACCGTGGCTTTCGAGGATGGCGCTGAACACGCGCGACAGATCCACGAAGCTGATGCAGGTGGCGATGCCGATCCGGCGAAATCCCATCTGTTTGGCGAACTGGCAGATCTCTTCGACGCGCGTCCACCGGCAGTAGCCCTCGCTCTCCACGACGGCTGACACTTTGGCGACCCGCTCGATGAACGGATCGCGCCGGTAGTCCTCCGCCCCGGCGATGCCTTCGGCATCCACCTTGGAGGGGCAGAAGCCGGGACCGCGCGTGTCGCCCTCGCCTTGCCGGCAGGCCCGCACCGTGGGTGGGCAGTAGGCGCAGCCGGGGGTTTCGTACGTCGTCATGTTCGCATCCTGGTTTCGATCCGTGCCTGGTTCAGCCTACGCCCAACGATTCCGGCCTTCAACTCGGGTACGCCAACGCAATGCGGAAACTGAAGCTAAACTACGCCTCCTGCAGGGCGCCTGCGGCGCCCGGAACCCTTTTTGCTCAATCGCTTTCTTACAGGTTCGATCATGTCCATCCAATGGATTCGACTGACGCTTGCCGCCGCGGTCACGGCCTTCCTCGTTTCCGGATGCGGCGGCGGCGGCTCGGCGTCGGCGCCAGTCGGCGGTCTCACGCTCACCCCAGGCGACGCGCAGATTACCGTGACGTGGGCGGCGGAACCGGGCGTCGATTATTGGTTGTTCTACGCGCCGACGACGTTCATCACGCCGACCAGCTGGGCGACGATTCCAGGCAGCGTGGTGGCTCAGAAGGCGGGAAGTCCGTACGTCGCCACGGGTCTGGTGAACGGCGTGACTTATTCGTTCACGATGAACGCGCGCAAGGACGGCGGGCCGGGCGGCGACGGGACGCCCTCGGTGTCCGCGGTGCCTCGATTTGCCGGCGCGAAGTGGGTGGTGGGCGGATCGCTTGGCAGCGCCGACATGCGCGGCATGACGTACGGCCTGCCGAGCGGCGCCACGGCGAATTCCTACCTGGCGGTGGGCGCTGCGGGCTCGATCTTCAAGAGCACTGACGGGGTCGCCTGGACTGCGGTCGCGAGCCCGGCCAGCGCGAACCTGAACGCGACGCTCTACACCCTGTCCCAGTTCATGGTGGTCGGTGCGTCCGGAACGATCTTGCGCAGCTCGAATTTGACGATCTGGAATGCCTCGGCTTCGAACACGACGCAGAATCTCAACGCGCTGGCGGGCAGCGGCACGCTGATTGTCGCGGTGGGCGACGGCGGAACCGTGATCAATTCGGTTGACGGGGTGACCTGGAAAGCCGCCGCGTCGGTACCCACGACGAGCAACCTGCGCGGCGTAGCGCGCTCGACTGGCGGCGTGTGGGTGGCGGTCGGTGACGGTGGCACGATCATCCGCAGTCTCGATGGCAACAGCTGGAACGCCGTGACCTCGGGCACGGTTGCCGACCTGAATGGCATTGCGGCCTTTGGCGGGACGAGCGCCTTCGTGACGGTAGGCAGCGGCGGCACGGTTGCCACGAGCCATGACGCTCTCACGTGGACCGTGCAGACGCTGAGCCCGTTCACGACGCTCTACGCACCGGTCGCGTCCAACCAGTTCATCGTCGTGGGGGCGAGCGGGGCGGCCTATACGAGCCTCGATGGCTTCAACTGGGTCGCGCAAACGACCGGGACTTCGGCGAATCTTTACGCCATGATCCGGGCGCAGGCCCCCTACGTCGCCGTAGGCCAGAGCGGGATCAGCATCAGCACGCAATAACCCTGGGGCGCGCCGGCCTCCCGCGTTTCCCGCGACCGCCGCGGGCGCCGCCTGCGCGGGCAACGTCATTTGCGACAGGCGCCAGCAGACAATTTTTTCAGCCTACGCCTGCGCGCCGCGCGCATCAACCCGCGTTCGCAACCCCGTGCGGGGTGCCGCTTGACGACCGTCATCATGCCGCCAGCACGCCCGGCGCAGACTTTTCTGCAAGTGACGGGAAAGCCGCCGTTGGCGCGGCGCAAGGCGGAGGCGACGATGCGCGCGAAGAACGACATCCTTCGGGAGGTGAATGCGGCGATCGAACGGGAGCCGGGCGTCAACCGGCATCGCTTTCCGGTGAAGATCGACTACGCCGACGGCGTGGCGATCCTGGAGGGCGAGGTCGAGAGCGTCTCGGCGAAGAAGCTGGCGCTCGAGCATGCCGCCGCGGTGCGCGGTGTTCGCGGCGTCGTGGATCGCCTGCGCGTCGCGCCTGCGGCGCGCAAGGGCGATGGCGCCGTGCGGGACTCGATCTGCGGTTTCCTGCTGCGGGCTTCGGAGCTGACGCGTTGCGCGCTGCGGGTCTACGTGAAAGGGCGTCTCGAGACGTTGCGCACGGTGACCGGGGAGAGCAGCGGCACCATCGATCTGTCCGTCGATGACGGCGTCATCACGCTGGACGGCAGCGTGATCAGCCTGTCGCACAAGCGCGTCGCGGGCGTGCTGGCGTGGTGGACGCCGGGCTGCCGCGACGTCGTCAACTCGCTCGACGTGCAGCCGCCCGAGGCGGACACGGACGCGGAGGTCGTCGACGCGCTGCGCCTCGTGCTGGAGATGGATCCGCTGATTCCGCATGCCGACCAGATCACGGCGGCGTGCCACGACTACGTCGTGACGCTCGAGGGCACGGTGACGGCGGAGCCGGAGCGCCGGCAGGCCGAGATGGACGCCTGGGCGCTGTTTGCCGTCGATCGCGTGATCAATCGCATCGCGGTGCGCGCCTGAGCGTTGCTGCCGCCGCGCCGCGGCGCTAATCCGGGCGGCAGGCGACGCGCCAGAAGGCATCGTCCACGCCGCCCTCGACGATCGCCTCCCAGGCCCTGACGCGATGCGCCGCGGATACCACCTCGCCCGCGCCGAAGTGCTCGGAGTGATCGGCGAAGGACAGCAGCCTCACCCTGCGCTCCGCGCAGTCGTACTCGCGCAGCACCGTGGTGGACAGGAACGGCAGGCCGTCCGGGGTCAGGTCGCGGCGCGAGAAGTTGTACAGGCCGTGCATGCTCGCAATCGCGCCGCGGCGGCGGATCGTGGCGGGATCGGCGAACGCGGCATGAATGCCGTCGTCGGTCGTGACCGGCGTCCAGTCTGCGAGCGCCGCGCCGTTCGCGAGCAGGCCGGCGAGGCAGGCGCCGGCAAGGACTGCGCGCAGCCTTGCGCGCCGCATGTCAGCGGGCGAGCGCCTCGGCGACGAACTCCATGCGGTCCTGGCCCCAGAACATCTCGTCGCCCACGAAGAACGTCGGCGCGCCGAACACGCCGCGCGCGACCGCTTCCTCCGTGTTCTTGATCAACGCCTGCTTGATTTCGGGGTCTGACCCCAATGCGAGCAGCTCGGCGGGGTCGAAGCCGGCCTCCGCGAGGGTGGCGGCGAGCGCCTGCTCGTCGCGCAGATCGAGCGCTTTGCCGAAGAGCGCGTCGAACAGCGCGTCGACGCAGGCCGCGAAACGCGACGGATTGCGCAGGAGGAGCCCGATCGTGATGCGCATCAGGGGCAGCGTGTTGACCGGAAAGCCGGGCGGGTAGGCGAGCGGGACGCCGTCGCGGCGCGCGAAACGCGCGAGGTCGCCGAGCAGCCACTTGCCCTTGGCCGGAATCGTCACGGGACTCGCGTTGCCCTGGGCCTTGAAGACGCCGCCGAGGAGCATCGGCTTGTAGACGACGCTCGCGCCGGTCTGCGCGACGAACTTCGGCAGTCGTTTCCAGGCCAGGTAGGCGGCCGGGCTGCCCAGGTCGAACCAGAATTCAAGCGTCTTTGCCATGCCCGTCAGCCTCAGCGATCGCCAGAGCGGCACAGTATAGCGGCCCGCTTCGGTGCCCGGCGGCAACGTGCCGGACGATGTCGTAGCGCGCCGCTGCGTTCATGCCGGCGTGGCCGCGCCGGCAAGGTGCCGGGCGGCGAGCGTCCCGAACGTGAGCGCCGGACCCAGAGTGATGCCCGGTCCCGGATAAGCGCCGAGGAAGATCGAGTTCATGTCGTTGCCGCAGGCGTACAAGCCCGGGACCGGCTGGCCTGCGCCGTCGAGCACCCGCGCGTTCTCGTCCGTCAGCAGGCCGGCGGCCGTACCGAGATCGCTCGGATGCAGGCGGATCGCGTAGAACGGCGCGGTCTCGATCGGGCGCATGCACGGATTGGGCCGCTGCGCAAGGTCGCCGAGAAATCGCTGATAGGCGTCGCTGCCGATGCCGAACGCCGTGTCCACGCCGGTTCGCGCATCGGCGTTGTAGCGCGCAACCGTGCGCTCGAGTCCCGCAGCGTCTATCGCGAGCTTCGCCGCCAGTTCGCCGAGCGTGCGTCCTTCCACGAGGTAGCCATGCGCCCTGTGCCGCGCCAGCGAGAGCGCGAACGGCCGCACTGCGCCGAGCCCGTACTGCCACAGGCTCCGCCGATCGCACAGCAGAAAGGCGGGGTTCGCGCGCGGCGCGCGCAGCATCGCCAGCGCGAACTCGTGATACGAGACCGCCTCGCTGGTGAAGCGCTCGCCGTCGGCGTTCACCGCGATGATTCCCGGCTTGCCGCGATCAACGACCGTGTGCGGGAACATGCCCTGCGAGCCGTCGTCGCGGCGATAGTGCGAGAGCGGCGTCCAGAATGCGTTGTGCAGATTGTCGCGAACCAGCGAGGCGCCGGCCGATTGCCCGAACCGGACGCCGTCGCCCGTGCTGCCCGCGCCGACCGGCGAGAGATCGCACGCGCCGGCCGGCAGCAGCGTGGCGCGCAGTTGCGGGTCGTGCGAGAAGCCGCCCGTGGCGAGCACCACGCCGCGAGTCGCCGCCAGACTGCCCGTTTCCGTCTCGACGGCCGCGACGCGTCCGCCTTCGAGCCGAAGGCCTGTGGCCCCGGCACCGAAGCGCAGATCGACACCCAGATGGATTGCCGACAGGAGCAGCCGCGCGACCAGCGCATTGCCGAGCACCAGTCGCGTGCCGCGCGGGGCGGCGAGCCGCTGCGCGCCATACGCTGCCACCAGACGCGCGACGCGNNGGGCGGGCGCACGCGCGAGAAGTGGCGGCCCAGGGCGCGCGCGTCGAACGGCACCGGCTCCAGCACGCGGCCGCCGCGCGTCGCGCCGGGCAGATCCGGGTAGTAGTCCGGATAGCTGAGGACCGGTCGCAGGCGCAGCGCGGTACGCTCTTCCAGGTGCGCGATCGCCTCCGGCCCGCGAGCGAGAAACGCCTCGCGCAGCGCCCGGCCGTGCCTCGAGGGCACGGCGTGCTCGAGGTAGGCGCGCGCGGCGGCCACGCTGTCCTCGATCCCGGCGGCGCGCATCTTCGGGTTGGCCGGAATCCACACCATGCCGCCCGAAGTCGCGGTGGTGCCGCCGGCGAACTCGGTCTTCTCCAGCAGCAGCGTGCGCAGCCCTGCGGCGGCGGCGACGCAGGCGGCGGCGAGCCCGCCCGCGCCGGCGCCGAGGACGATCACGTCATGGCTAGCGGCCAAGGGCGCCGCGGATCGCGCTCACCAGCGCGTCGCGGCTCTCGGTCTTGCGTTCGAGCCGATCCTTCACGCCGAGGTCGGCGAGCCACTGCTGCCGCGCCGCAATCGCGCGTGCCATGATCGGCTCGAGGTCGATGCTCTCCAGCGTCTCGGCGACTTCGCGCATCTCGGCCGCGCGGCGCTTGCCGTGACTGACGACGCGCTCGATGAGGTAGCCCGAGAGCTTCTCCCAGTCGATCGACGGAAAGGTCTCCCGGAGCGAGGCGAGCACGCGCGATTCCACCCCGTACTCGCTCGCGCCGAGCATGGATTCGATCATCAGCGCCTCGAGCCCCTTGATCATGATCGAGCGGAACATCTTGATCGCCGAGGCCTGGCCCACCTCGTCGGAGACGAACTCGGTCTTCATGCCGAGCGTCTGCGCCGCCGCGTGGAACGCCTGCGCGCCCGGCCCGCCGACGAGGCACGGCACCTTGTGCAGGTACGGCGCGACCGGCGCCATCACCGCCACGTCCGTGTACTGCGCGCCGGTCGGCGCGACGCGCGCGGCGGTCTCGATCTTGCGTTGCGGTGAAACCGAGTTGATGTCGAGGAACAGTTGCCCGGCGCCAAGACCGGGCAGGCAGGCGGTCGCGGCCTCGAGGCTCGAACTCGCGGTGACGGCGAGGAACACGAGGTTCGCGCCGCGCACCGCGTCCGCGTGGTCCCGCGCGGCCTCGACCCCGAGCGCCGCGGCTGCGCGCCGCAGCCGGCCTTCGTTCCGCGGGTCGTCGAACAGGATGTCGTAGGTCCGGATGCGCAGCGGCCGCTCGCCGAGCAGGCCGCGGCTGATCGTCTGTCCGGCTTCGCCGAAACCGATGAACGCGAGGGCCATCGTCATGGCGAGGATTCTATTTGAGGAAACCCGGCGCGTTGCGTATAGTCCCGCCCGTCCAAACGGAGGAGGGTCGGAGATGCGTTCGCTATGGCAGGGGTTGGTTTGCCTTGCGTTGTGCCTCGCGCTGCAACCCG
>DKBI01000164.1 GCA_002451175.1 Betaproteobacteria bacterium UBA6904 | reverse complement strand
TGGCGGGGATGTTGGTGTCGGGATAGAAAGTGGCCTCAGTGCGCGCGAGTGTCGGGTCATCGGAGGCCTGATGAATGACGGCGAAAGTTGCCAGGTACTCGTTCGCTTGTGAAGCCGTAAGTCGCGTGAATCCGAACGGAACAAACCCCAGCCGGTTGTTTCCTTGCAGTAACGCATTTTGAACGTCGGTGTCGTCTTGAAGGTCGACGTCTTCGAAGTACGCCTCTGCGCACATCTGTTGAAGTACGGCCTCGTACCACTTGGCAATACGTTGGCTCATTTGCCGCTCCCATCAAAGGCCTTGAGAACTCGTGAGAGGAATCGGTAGTAGCGGATGCCGTGAATGGTCCGTTCACCGACGCTGGGGCACGCAATCGCGTTCAACCACCAAATTCCGCCGGGTGCGTTTGGTGTACGCCCAGTTAGTGCAAAGTTGCGCTGAATTGCGAGTACATTTTGGGTCTCGACATCGATGACGATTAGCTCACTTCCCGCAACTGCCAACTCGCGGTCTTGTGGCCGCTTCAATCCACGCCAGGTCATGCCGTAGCCACTAGCCAAGGCCCGTACGACCTCTACCTGCATTGGCGTTTCGCGTTGCCTGTACCCAGAAGCCCTGAGCAACCGTTCACCAAACTGTCCGCTAGGATCTGGTTCCTCTACAAACTTGTATGCCGCCCATGGCGGGTTCACAAAGATCTTCGCGCGGTCAATTGGCGTAGAGCGCATCAGTTGAAAGGACCTCTCGATCTCAGGCGCCTCAAGCGCNNTCCACGGTCTTGAAGATGAACTCCCCCGCCTCCGTGCGACACAGATGCTCGAAGTACTGCTCGCTCGTCATGCCGCGCCGGTAGCCGCTGTCCTTGGGCACCGGATTGGGAAGCCGGATCGAATGCGCAAAACGCCCCTCCGGTGTCGCAAGCCACTGCTCGGGCACCGGCTCCGGCTGCCCGTCGACCTGCACGAACCGCTTCCACGGCGTTTCGCGCTCCCTTCCGGCCGCATCCGTGAATACCATCCAAAGCAGCACGCTTCCCAGCACGAACGCGACGAACTCGAACCATTTTTCCCAGTACGCCTGGCGGCGCAGCGCCTCCTTGTAGCTCAGCACGGCTTCCTCCCTTCTCCGAACCGGATCACCTCGTCCACGGCGAGCCCCCTCGGCACCTGGTGCGCGATGAACACGATCGTCGCGGTCCCCTTGAGCTGGTTGATCGTGCGCGCGACCGCATCCGCGGCCCGCGCGTCGAGCCCACTCGTCGCCTCGTCGAAGACGAGCACCCGCGGCCGGCGCAGCAGCGCCCGAGCGATGGCGAGCCGCTGTCGCTGCCCGCCCGAGAGCCCGACGCCGTGCTCGCCGATCGGCGTGCGATAGCCCTGGGGCAGGCGCGCGATCACGTCGTGGATCTCCGCCTGCCAGCACGCGCCGACCATGTCGTCGAAGGTCGCGCGCGGGTTGGCCATCGCGAGGTTGCCCTCGATCGTGCCGGCGAACAGCTGCGAGTCCTGCAGCACCACGCCGAACGCGCTGCGCAGTTCGTTCGCGGCGCAGTGCGCGATGTCGCGCCCATCGAGCAGGATGCGGCCAGCTTCAGGCTGGTAGAGCCCCAGCAGGAGCTTTGCGAGGGTGCTCTTGCCNNTGCTCGCCCATCCGGGCAGGCACGTCCGCGTGCGGCTCGGCGGGCGCATTCATGATGTCGCCGAGCCGGCGCACCGCGATCGCCGCCTGCTGCAGCTCCTGCCACAGTCCGGCAATGCGCAGCATCGGCTGCGCCATGCGGGCAGCGAACATCTGGAACGCGATCAACATGCCGATCGTGAAGCCGTCGCCGCGCATGACGAGCAGCGCGCCAGCCAGCAGCACGGCCATCGTCATCACCTGCTCGAGCGCGCCCGCGACGACCTGCGTCGTGTTGGCGAGCTGTCGAGTCGCAAAGCTCGCCGAGAGGTATCCGGCGAGATAGCCGCCATAGCGGCGCTCGAGCACGGGCTCCGCCTGCAGCCCCTTGACCGTCTCGGCCGCGCCGACGTATTCGGTGAGGAACGCCTGGTTGCGCGCACCGAGCATGAACTGCCGGTCGAGCCGGGCACGCAGCAGCGGCGTGACGAGCGCGCTCCAGGCGGCGAGCAGCACGACGACGGCAAGCGCAATCAGCGAGAGCTGCCACGAGTAGGCGAACATCACTGCCAGCACGACCACGAGAAAGGGCACGTCGAGCAGCACGCTCATCGCCGCGCTCGTGACGAACTCGCGGATCGTTTCCACGCCTTGCAGCCGCGCTACGGTGACGCCCGTGGGGCGGCGCTCGAAGTACGGCAGCGGCAGGCGCAGCAGGTGCCTCAGCACCTCGCGCGCGAGCACCGCGTCCACGCGGTTGCCCGTGTGCAGGACGAGGTACTGGCGCAGCCAGGTCATCGCCGCGTTGAACAGGAGAAAGACGCAGAGGCCGAGGCTCACGGCGAGGAGCGTGCCGTGCGTGTGGTGGACGATCACCTTGTCCACCACGACCTGCGTGAACAGCGGCGNNTCCGGTGTCGCGCGAGCGCTGGAACGAACCAGCGGAAACCGAAGCGCCGCGGCTCATCATCGAATCCCGCGACCGGCACGCAGCCGCCGTCCGGCTCGTTGGCGGCATTCGCTGGCGCCGGATCGATATCCGGACCGATCGCGCTGCGTTCCCAGGCGGGCGCTGGGCTCGACATCGACGTAACTCCCCCCATGAAGGTTTCGCGATGCGCCGCAAACGCTACGCCGGCGCGTGATGCGTGTCCAAGCGACATTGGTCTTACGACCGGGAAGGCGCGCGGCCGCGAGCGGCCGGTGATACCGGGATTACGACCGAAGCGGCGCGATCAGCAGGAGCTGGGGTCGGAGCAAGAGTACTCCGACCCCAGTTACTCCGACCCGGAAGCCCAGGACGGCTTGCGCTTTTCGAGGAAAGAGGCGATGCCTTCGCGCGCCTCGGACGACGCGCGAGCCCGCGAAATTACGCCCGCGGTGTGCGAGATCAGTTCCGGCGTGATCGGCGAACCGATGACCACGCGCAGCAATTTCTTAGCCTCCGCCAGCGCATTGGGTGCGCAGGCGACGAAAGCCTGCGCGATGCGATCGACTGCGGCATCGAGAGCGTCCGCCGCAACCAGCTCGTGCACCAGGCCCATGGCCTTCGCCTCCGCCGCAGCGAAGCGTTCGCCCGAAAGTAGGTAGCGCCGCGCGGCGTTGGCGCCCATGGCGCGCACGACGTAGGGACTGATCATTGCGGGGACGAGGCCGATGCGCGTCTCGGGCAGACAGAAGGTCGCCGCGGAACTCGCCACCACCACGTCGCACGCGCAGACCAGCCCCATCCCGCCGGCGAACGCCGGCCCGTGAATGCGCGCGATCGTGGGCTTGGGCAGCGTGTAGAGTGCGTGGAACAACTTCGCCGATTTGAGCGCCTGCGACCGATTGCCCGCGCGCGTGGCGCGGCCCGCCTTGTCCATGCGCCCCAGATCCGCCCCCGAGCAGAAGGCGCTGCCGCGACCGCCCAGCACGACCGCCCTCACCGACGCGTCCTCCATCAGCTCGCGGAACGCGCGCGGCAATTCCGCGCTCATGGCATCGTTCATCGCATTGCGCGCGTCGGGGCGGTTCAGCCACAACCACGCCACCGCGCCGCGCCGCTCGATCTCCAGAGCCTCGTAGCTCATGCGATTGGGGTCAGACCCCATCTTCCGGTTTGGGGTCTGACCCCAAAAGGCGTTGGCGGGCGGCGTGGTACTCGCGTTCGAGCTGGGCGACGACGTCGGCTACGGGCTCGATGCGGTCGATCTGGCCGACGCCCTGGCCCGCNNCTCCAGATGTCGCGCCAGACCTTCTTCTCCACGCCCGAGCCGGTGCCGAAGTTCATCTTCGAGGGGTCCGAGCGCGGCAGGTTCTTCGGATCGAAACCCGCCGCGACCACGCTGTGCCGGAGGTAGCTGCCGTGCACCCCGGAAAAGAGATCGGTGTAGACGATGTCCGCGGCCGTGGACTTGAGAATCTCGTCCTTGTAGCGGTCCGGCACGTTTGCCTCGGGTGTCGCGAGAAACCGCGTGCCGACGTAGGCGAGGTCCGCACCCGCGGCCTGCGCCGCAAGCACCGCCTGCCCCGTGACGATGGCCCCCGCGAGCACGATCGGGCCGTCGAAGAAGCGGCGCACCTCGCCCACCAGCGCAAACGGCGAGAGCGTCCCCGCGTGGCCGCCCGCCCCCGCGCAGACGAGGATCAGCCCGTCCACCCCGGCCTCCAGCGCCTTCTCCGCGTGGCGCACGTTGATCACGTCGTGCAGCACGATGCCGCCGTAGGCGTGGATCGCCGCGATGACCTCGTTCGGCGCGCGCAGGCTCGTGATCGTGATCGGCACCTTGTGCCGGATGCAGACCTCGAGATCCTTCTCCAGCCGGTCGTTCGACTTGTGCACGATCTGGTTCACGGCAAACGGCGCCGCGCCCGGGTGCGCGGCAATCGCCGCCTCGAT
>DKBI01000280.1 GCA_002451175.1 Betaproteobacteria bacterium UBA6904 | reverse complement strand
GAGTGCCGCAGGGTCGCATTTGCGATCGCGCATTCGCCGCTGGTGAAGACCGCGTTTTTCGCGTCCGATCCCAACCTCGGGCGCCTGCTTTGCGCGATCGGAAACGCCGGCATTGCAGATCTCGATGTCGGCGGCGTGCGCATGCATTTGGGCGACGTGCTGGTGGCGCGGAACGGCGGCGTGGACCCCGCCTATCGCGAGGAGGACGGCCAGCGCGTCATGAAACAGAGCGAAATCACCGTGCGCGTGGAGCTCGGCCGCGGCAAGGCGCAGAGCACGGTGTGGACCTGCGATCTTTCGCACGACTACGTATCCATCAACGCGGATTACCGCAGCTGAACCGTATGACCGAACTGTCGAAATTCCTGGAGCGCGCGGAAGCGCTGGTGGCGCGCCTGGAGGTATTGCTGCCCGCGGTACAGCCGCCGGTGGACTGGGACGCCAGCATCGCCTACCGCTGGCGCAGGGCGGGCGGGCGCGGCCATCTGCAGCCGGTCGCGCATCCGCACAAGATCCGTCTGTCGGATCTGCGCGGCGTCGACAGGCAAAAGCACCTGATCGAGCAGAACACCCGCCAGTTCGTGAACGGATTGCCGGCCAACAACGTGCTGCTGACCGGCGCGCGCGGCACCGGCAAGTCCTCGCTGGTCAAGGCGGTGCTCAACAAATTCCAGCGCCAGGGACTGCGCCTGATCGAAGTGGACAAGCATGACCTGATCGACCTGCCCGACATCGTCGACCAGATTTCGGTGCGCAAGGAGCGCTTCATCATATTCTGCGACGACCTGTCGTTCGAGGCGGCCGAGGCGGGCTACAAAGCGCTGAAGGTGGTGCTCGACGGTTCGATCGCGGCGACCTCGGAAAACGTGCTGATATATGCCACCTCGAACCGGCGCCATCTGATGCCCGAGTACATGCAGGAAAATCTCGAGTACAAACACGTGGGCGAGGAGATTCATCCGGGCGAAACCTCGGAGGAGAAGATCTCCCTGTCGGAGCGCTTCGGCCTGTGGGTATCGTTCTACCCGTTCGACCAGGACGACTATCTCGGCATTGTCGAGCACTGGCTCGCCGAGCTCGGCTGCTCGCCGCGCGAGATCGCGGCGACGCACGAGGAAGCGTTGCAATGGGCGCTTTCGCGCGGCTCGCGCTCGGGACGCGTCGCCTGGCAGTTCGCGCGCGATGTGTCGGGCCGCCTGCGCGCCGCTGCTGCGTCGCGCACCAAGCGCGGTTGAGCACCGACCTGGTCGAGGTCGTCGCCGCGGTGATCGAGCGGCCGGACGGCAGTTTTCTGCTGGCGCAGCGCCCGGCGGGCAAGGTCTATGCCGGCTACTGGGAATTTCCCGGCGGCAAGGTCGAACCGGGGGAGCCGCTGGCTGAGGCGCTCGCGCGCGAACTGCACGAAGAGCTGGGCATCGATGTCGAGCGCGCGTATCCCTGGATTGTACGGACCTACGCCTACGCGCACGCCCATGTGCGGCTCAATTTCTTTCGCGTACGCGCCTGGCGCGGCGAAGCGCATGGCAAGGAGGCGCAGGGCCTCGCCTGGCAGCGCGTGTCCGCGCTCGCCGTGGCGCCGTTGCTACCGGCCAACGGGCCGATCCTGCGCGCCCTGGAACTTCCCTTCGAATATGCCATCACGCACGCGGGTGAAATTGGCGCGGACGCGCAGCTGAGCCTGCTCGACGAGGCACTGCAGCGCGGCCTTAGACTGATCCAAGTGCGCGAAAAGGACATGCCGGCCGCGGCGCTGGAGCGCTTCGCCGCCGCGGTCATTGCAAAGGCGCGCCCGTACGGCGCGAAGGTGCTGATCAATTCGGACATCGACCTCGCGCGGCGCCTGGGTGCAGCGGGTGTGCACCTCGCGGCGGGGCAACTGGCGGACCTGGAGCGCAGGCCGGAGCTCGACTGGTGCGCGGCGTCGTGCCACGACGCCGCGGAACTCGCGCGCGCGGCCGAGCTCGACGTCGATTTCGCAGTGCTGGGTCCGGTGCAGGCGACGCCTACGCACCCGGATGCTCAGCCGTTGGGCTGGGGCGGCTTTGGCGCACTGGCGCTGGGCTCGACGCTGCCGGTGTACGCCCTGGGCGGGGTGCGGCGAGCCGACCTGGAAACCGCCTGGCGCAGCGGCGCGCACGGCATCGCCATGATCCGCGGGAGCTGGTAGCGCGCTAGGGCGCGTCCCGACCCGCGTCGGCCGGCCCGCCCTGCTCGTCGTCTTCTTCGCCCTTGACCGCAACGCGGTATTGTTCGCTTGCCCACGCGCCCAGATCGACCATCTTGCAGCGCTCGGAACAGAACGGACGGAATGGCGATTCAGCGCCCCAACGCACCGGCGCGCCGCAACGCGGGCAGCTCACGGTGCGGCCGGTCCGGGTCACAGATTGCACAGGGTGAGTTCGAATTCCACGTTCGAAGTGCTGGTGTGCGGGCGCGCATCGTCGCCGAAAATCGCAAAGCGGATATTGAGCGCGTATTTGTTGGCGCTGATCTCGGGTATGAATTCCGCATGCTGCGGCAGGCGGATGCCGACCATCTGCACCACCCTGCCGCCCAGCATCTGCTGATAGATGCCCTGCTGCGCGACGATCTTGGACGGCTTGCCGCTCTCGCGCAACAGCCGCAGCACGATGGCCGACGCGTCGCGCAGCGGATAGAGCGGATTGATCCAGCCGTGCAGGTCGAAGGCGCGCGAACTGGAGTCGCGGTGCAGCCAGTAGTGGTAGGAAGGCAAGTCGAATTCGCATACGCCGCCGGGAATCCCGGTGCGCTGCTTGATGGACATCAGCCACTCGTTCTCGCGCAGGTACTGGCCGATTTTTCCGGTCATGTTGAACAACGCCGAGCTCGCCTGCTCGATATCCGATATCACCTGATTGAGCACTTCCTCGGATATTTCCGGATTGTTGCGGAACGAAAGCAAGACCTGCTTTTGCCGCTCCAGTTCCTGCAGCAGATCCGATTTCAGGTCGGCGCGGCTGGCGACTTCGAGTATCTCGAACAGCGTGAGCAGGGCGGCGTGGTGATCGAGCGCATCCTGGCGGGCGAGAAAGAAACGCGCGCGGTCGAACAAATCCTCCAGGCGCAACAGCGTGCGGATGCGCTCGTTGAAGGGATATTCGTAAGTGATCACTATCGCGTCAATCGCCCAGAGTGAACGTCGGTTTGGCCGATTTTGACCGATTCAAGGTCAATTTACAACTTCATGCGCCCGCGGCGGCGAACCGCAGGTAGCGCTGGTGCAGGGCTTCGACTGCGCGCCGCAACTGCGCCTTGTCGCCGCTGTTGTCGATCACGTCGTCGGCGGCGGCGAGTCGTACCGCGCGCGCGACCTGGGTCGCCATGATGGCGCGCACCTGCTCCGCCTCGATGCCGCTGCGCGCCACGACGCGCTCGATCTGCAGTTTTTCTGGGCAGTCGACCACGAGTACGCGCTGGCAGCGCTTGGCGTAATCGCCGGATTCGATGAGCAGCGGCACCGCCAGAATCACATAGGGACTGGTCGCGGCACGCGCCTGCTCGCTCGAGCGCTCGCGTATCAGGGGATGCAGGATCGCCTCCAGCGCACGCTTCTTTGCTGCGTCGCTGAACACCAGTTTGCGCATCCGGGCGCGGTCCAAGGCGCCGGCGGCATCGACATAGTCCGCGCCGAAGACGGCCCGGATCGCGTCGATCGCCGCCCCGCCCGGGGCGGTGAGCGCATGCGCGATGGCGTCGGTGTCGACAACGGTCACGCCGAGGTCCGCGAACGCCTGCGCCGCGGTGCTCTTGCCGCTGCCTATGCCGCCTGTCAGACCTACGATATAAGGCATCGATGCATCTCCGCCGCGCCCATGCGCCGAATGTCAACGGTTCCTAGAGCAATTTGAGATAGGCGTGGGTCAGCGGCCTGCCCCAGAACAGCGCGACCGCGCCCGCAACCGCGAGGTAGGGTCCAAACGGAATCGGAACGTCGCGCCCGCGCTTCAGGAACAGCATGAGCGAAATACCCGTGACGGCGCCAACCATCGACGAGGCGAGCACCACCAGGGGCAACATCTGCCAGCCGAGCCAGGCGCCGATTGCGGCAAGCAGCTTGAAGTCGCCGAACCCCATCCCTTCCTTGCCGGTGAGCAGGCGGAATCCCCAGTACACGCTCCACAGGGAGAGATATCCGGCCGTCGCGCC
>DKBI01000159.1 GCA_002451175.1 Betaproteobacteria bacterium UBA6904 | reverse complement strand
ATCCGCGTGCCGTCGAGAATCTCGCCGATGGCGCGGATCGCGTAGTCGCAGGGCTCGGGGTCGCCGGGGCCGTTGGAGAGGAACACGCCGTCGGGCTTCAGTTTCAGGACCTCGGCCGCGCGCGTCTGCGCCGGCACGACGGTGACGCGCGCGCCGCGCTCGGCGAGCAGTCGCAGGATGTTGCGCTTGACGCCGTAATCGTAGGCGACGACGTGCAGGTCCGGCGCCTCGATGCGCCGGAAGCCGCCGCCCTGGACCCACGCCCCTTCCGTCCAGGCGTAGGCGTTCGCGGTGCTGACGACCTGCGCGAGGTCCATGCCCGCCAGTCCGGGAAACTCGCGCGCCGCGGCGAGCGCCCGCGGCGCGTCGAGCGCGCCCGCCATGACGCACCCGCTCTGCGCGCCTTTCTCGCGCAGGATGCGCGTGAGCTTTCGCGTGTCGATGTCGGCGATCGCCACGACGCCGTTCGCCCGCAGATAATCCGGCAGCGGTTGCTCGGCGCGCCAGTTCGACATGCGCTGCGGCACATCCCGCACGACGAGGCCCGCGGCATGCACCGCCGCGGACTCCTGGTCCTCGCCCGTCACGCCGGTATTGCCGATGTGCGGGTACGTCAGCGTGACGATCTGCCGGCAGTACGAGGGATCGGTGAGGATTTCCTGATAGCCGGTCATCGCGGTGTTGAACACCACTTCCCCGGCGGAAAGGCCGTGCGCGCCGATCGAGCGGCCCCGGAACACCGTGCCGTCGGCGAGGACGAGCAGGGCAGGTTCGAGTGCAGCCAAGACGCGCGACTCCAGGCTTAGACGTGAAAAACGGGAGGGGCCGCATTTGCCATGAGGGCCCTTCCCGCTCGGCTTGAGGAAAGAATTATACGCTACCTGATGCCGAGGACGTCCGCCATCTCGTACAGTCCCGGCGCTCGCCCGCGCAGCCACTTTGCGGCGCGCAGGGCGCCGAGCGCGTAGGTCGCCCGGCTCTGCGAGCGCACGGCCACTTCGACGCGCTCGCCGACGCCGGCGAAGATGACGGTGTGCTCGCCGACGATGTCGCCCCCGCGGATGGCGTGGAAGCCGATCGCCTTGGCGGGCCGTTCGCCCGTGTCCCCGTGACGCCCGTGCACCGCGACCTCGCCCAGCCGGCGATGCAGCGCGCCCGCGACGACCTCGCCCAGCTTGAGCGCCGTGCCCGAGGGCGCGTCCACCTTGTGCCGGTGATGCGCTTCGACGATTTCCACGTCGAAATCGTCGCCCAGGATGCGGGCGGCGGTCTCGGCCAGCTTGAACACGGCGTTGACGCCGATCGCGAAGTTGGGCGCCATGACGATCGCAATGCGCTGCGCCGCCGCCTCGATCTCGGCGCGCTGCGCCGCGGAGAATCCGGTGGTGCCGACGACCATCCCGCGCCCCGCTGCGGCGCACGCCGCGAGATGTGCCAGCGTGCCCTCGGGGCGCGTGAAGTCGATGAAGATTTCGCCGGCGGCAAGGGCCGCCGCAACGTCCGACGTGACGCGCAGCGCTCCGGCGCGGCTGCCGATCGCCGCGCTCCCCGGCGCATCCAGTGCCGCGGCGATCTCGAGCGACGCATCGGCCTGCGCCGCCTCGACGAGGGCGCGCCCCATGCGGCCGCCCGCGCCGGCGATCACGACGCGCGTCACGGCTTCTTGTCCGGCAGCGGCTCGCTCTCGGCCGGGGCGCGGTCCGTGACCGGGAGCGGCTCCGCGACCTTGCCTTCGGGAATCGCCGACCCGGGCGCCGCCGCCGGCACCACGTCGCCCGTCACGCGCGCCAGGCGGCCGTCCTCGAACACCAGCGAGATCTGGCGCGCCTCGCGGCCGCGCCCCTGCACCTCCCGGTAGTAGACGTAATCCCAGCGATTGGCGTGAAAGATGTCGGCGACGAGCGGCGTGCCCATGACGAAGCGCACCTGCTCGCGCGTCATCCCCGTGCTCAGCTGGGACACCATCTCCTGCGAAACGTAGTTGCCCTGCTGGATTTCCATGCGATACGGCGTGACCAGCTTCGGCACGCCGCAGGCGCCGAGGGAGACCAGAACCAGCAGCGCAAGCGCTCTACGGAGGAAAGGCACAGCGAACGATACTCAAGGCGCGGGAAAGTCGCTATGATAGCCCAAGCTCCCACGGTTGCCCCCGGGCGATTCCCGATGAGTTCCACGCAGAGCCTCAAGAGCACCGGCCTCAAGTCCACGCTGCCCCGACGCAAGATCCTGGAGCTGTTCGAATCGGGGAAGGCGCGGCACATGTCCGCCGAGGACGTCTACCGGACCCTGATCGCCGAGGGCATCGACATCGGGCTGGCGACGGTCTACCGCGTCCTCACGCAGTTCGAGCAGGCGGGACTGCTGTCTCGCCAGCATTTCGAAACCGGCAAGGCGGTGTTCGAACTCAACCAGGGCGGCCACCACGACCACCTCGTGTGCCTGCGGTGCGGCCGGGTGGAGGAGTTCTACGACCCCGAGATCGAGAAACGCCAGGCGGCGGTCGCGCGCGAGCGCGGCTTCGAGCTGCGCGGCCATTCGCTGGCGCTCTACGCGGATTGCGCGAAGGCGAACTGCCCGCATCGCCAAGAGGCCGACGCGCTGGCTGAACGGGACACGCCCTAGCGTTGGCGTCATCGCGCCCCGCCCTCGCGGCGCGCGATGACGGAGGCGACGGGCCTCCCGCGGCGCTCAGTTCCCCGGCATTTCCTCCGCGACGCTTGCCGTCAGCACCGGTTCACGCGCCGCCTCCAGCGCCCGCATGCGACCGATCGGCGCCGCCCACGCGACCACCGGGGCGAGCAGCAGCGCGCCGACACCGGCGAGCAGGATCGCCGACCGCAAACCCCAGTGCTCGGCAACCCAGCCGCCGGCAAGGCCGCCGAGGGGCGCCGTCGACACCGAGAGCGCGATCATGGTTGCCGTCACACGCCCCAGCAGGGCGTCCGGCGTCACGGTCTGGCGCAGCGTCAGGTAGTTGATGAAGAAGGTCATCGCGCTGAAGTCGAGCAGGAACAATCCCAGCCCGAAGAGCGTCGCCGCGATGCCCGGCGTGCCGCTCGCGGATCCGAGCACCAGCCATGCCACGCCCGTTCCCGCCATGGCGCCCAGCATCGTCGGCCCGAACCCGAAACGCTCGTTGCAGCGCTGCGCCGTTCCCGCGGCCGCCAGCGAACCGATGCCCGCGGCCATGAACAGGAACCCCACCTGGCCTGCGGAAAAGCCCAGCTCGCGTGCCGCAAACAACACGACGACGGCGATGTAGGCGTGCCGGAACACCTGCCAGACCGCCAGCGCCCAGGCGAGCGTGCGCAGAATCGGGTGAAGCCACACCGCGCGCAGCCCCTCGCGGATTTCCGCCAGGACGCTCGTCGCCGTGACTTTCGGCGCATCGGTCGCCGCGGGCGGGATGCCGCGCAGCACGGCGGCCGACGCAAAGAACGCCAGCGCATCGAGCAGGACGGCAATCGGCGCGGTGAGCCAATGGATCAAGGCGCCCGCAAGACCCGGCCCCATCAGCTGCGCGGCCGAATCGGATATGCCGATCTTGGCGTTCGCCTCGACGAGCCGGTCGCGGCCGACGCGCTCCGTCATGAAGACCTGGTAGGCCGGCCAGCCGATGACCGTGCCGGTGCCGACCAGGAATCCGGCGACGTACAGCACCGGCATGCTGAGCACNNCAGGCCCTGCAAACGCGTCAGCATGTTCTTCTTGCCGGCCCTTGCGGTGCCGGGTCCTTTCTTTCCGGGCGCGGGGCAAGTCCACCCGCCGCGCGGTACTGGGTGCGCGAAGCGGATCAGGGGGAGTGAAGTACTGGAACCGCCCTGCCCGCCTCGATCGATCCGGCGGGTTCGGCGACCCAGCCGGGGTCAGATCTTGCCGATGCCGGCCTGGCCGGCCATCCAGAGGTCCAGAGCCGGGCCGCCATCGGTGCGGCGATCGCAATGTGCGAATGGAAGTCGGCTCATGGCAGCAATCGGTTCAGTTCGTCGTGGCGGTTTGACGGCAATGCGCGGCATTCTAGCCAGCCGCGCCTCCTGTCTCAACGTGCGGTGCCGGAATTGGTTGACACATCCCGCAGCAGCTCGGCCGCGTGCTTGCGGGTCGCCTCGGTGATCGCCTGTCCGCCCATCATGCGCGACAGTTCTTCGACGCGCGCCGCCCGGTCGAGACGCTGGACCCGCGTCGCCAGCCCCTTGCCCTGCGACTCGCGCGTGACGCGCCAGTGTTGATCGCCCTGCGCAGCGACTTGCGGAAGGTGCGTCACGCAGAGCACCTGGCGGTCCCCTCCAATGCGGCTCAGGGCCCGCCCTACGGTATCGGCGACGGCCCCGCCAATGCCGGCGTCGACCTCGTCGAACACCAGCGTACCCACCGGAGACATCTTGCTCGCCACGAGCTGGATCGCCAGGCTGAGGCGCGAAAGCTCGCCGCCCGACGCCACCTTGGCGAGCGGCCGGAGCGGCAGGCTCGGGTGCGCGGAGACTTCGAATGCCACGTCCTCGGCGCCGCTTGCGGCCGGTGCCTCGAGCGCTTGCAGCGCGACGGCAAACCGCCCGCCCTTCATCGCGAGCCCCTGCATCTGCGCGGTCACGGCGCGCGACAGGGTCTGCGCGCCGCTCTTGCGGCGGTCCGTGAGACGCCGCGCAAGCGCCGCGAATTGCGCGCGCGCGGCGGCGACTTCGCGCTGCAGGGCCTCCGGGCTGGCAGCGAGATCCAGCTCGGCGCAGCGCGCCTGCACCGCCTCGAGGTGCGCGGCCAGCGCCTCGGGTCGCACGCGATACTTTCGACCCGCGGCATGCAGCGCCTCGATCCGGGTTTCGGCTTCGCGCAGCGCGTCGGGGTCGAGGTCGATGCGCGACGCATAGCCGCGCAGCGCGCGCACCGCTTCGCCCGCCTGCGCCTCCGCCGACTGCAGCAGTTCGGCCACCGCGCGCAGCTGATCGTCGTGTTCCGCCAGCGCGCGCAGCCGACCCGCCACGGCCGCAAACTGCGGCAGGCAGGCCTCCTCGCCTTCGGACAAGGCCTCCAGCGCAGACTGCGCGCCTGCGAGCAGACTCGAGCCGTGCGCCAGGCGGCGTTGCGCTGCCGCCAGTTCCTCCCACTCGCCGGCACGCGGCGCAAGCTGCGCCAGATCCGCGCGTTGCGCCTGCAGGTCGGCGCGCTCGGCCTCGCGCTGCGCAAACAGCCGGTCCGCATCCTCGGCCAGACGCTGCAGGCGCTGCCACTCGCGGTACGCGCCCGCCGTGTCGGCGCTCAGCGACTCTGCGCCGGCGAACGCGTCCAGCAGGTCGCGCTGACCCGCGGCGCGGAGCAGCGACTGATGCGCGTGCTGGCCGTGGATGTCGACGAGGGATTCGCCGGCCTCCCGAAGCTGCGCGAGCGTCGCCGCGTGGCCGTTGACGAAGCAGCGCGAGCGCCCCTGGCGGTCGATCGTGCGCCGCAGGATCAGGCTGCCGGGATCGCCTTCCAGTCCCTGCTCGACCAGCCAGGCGGCAATCGGCGCCTGCCGGTCCAGGTCGAATTCCGCCTGCAGCTCGGCCCGCTCGGCGCCCTCGCGGACCAACGAGCCGTCCCCGCGCCCGCCCACCAGCAGCTCGATGGCGTCCACCAGGATCGACTTGCCCGCCCCGGTCTCGCCCGTCAGCACGCAGAACCCGCGCTCCATCTCCAGCTCGACCTGCGCGGCAATGACGAAATTGCGGATGCCGAGCGCCCGCAGCATCAGTCGTCGGCGGGCGGCGGCGCGGGGTTTTCGCTCCAGCGCAGCTTGTCCCGCAGCATGCGGAAATAGCTGTAACCCGGCGGGTGAACGAAGCGGATCGCGTCCGCGGAGCGCTTCAGGACGAGCCGATCGCCTTCCTGCATGTCGGCGAGCGCGAACCCGTCGAAGTGCGCGCGCGCGTCCACCGCGCGCAGCAGGCCGATCTCGATGACGCTCGCGTCGCTCACGCTCACGGGGCGCGCCGAGAGCACGTGCGGGTTGAGCGGGACGAGCGCGAACGCTCGCACGGTCGGCTGCAGGATCGGCCCCTGCGCCGACAGCGAATAGGCGGTCGACCCGGTCGGCGTCGTCACGATCACGCCGTCGGCGCGCAGGCGGTACACGTACTCGCCATCGATGCGCAGTTCGAACTCGATCAGCCGGCCCTGGGAGCCCTTGCCCACGACCGCCTCGTTGAGCGCCAGCGTCTGCAGCAGCGCGGCGTCGCCGCGCCGGATCTCGGCGTCGAGCAGGGCGCGCGCCTCGATCGAATAGCGGCCGTCGAGAATCGCGCCCACCGATTCGTGCATCTGGGAAAACGCGATGTCGGTCATGAAGCCGACGCGCCCCTGGTTGATGCCGGCGAGCGGCACGCCGCTGTGCACCAGGTTGCGCGCCGCGAACAGCATGGTCCCGTCCCCGCCGACCACGATGGCGAGGTCCGCCTCGCGGCCGATGCGCTCGAAGTCGGCCGCGGCTTCGCCGTCGCCGACGCTGCGCGCGGTTTCCCGCTCCACCATGACCTCGCAGCCGCGGCTCGCCAGGAACTCGCGCAGCGCCTGCAGCGACGCCGCGATCTGCGGCGTCTGCTTGCCGATCAGGGCGACTCTGCGGAAGGCCGGCTGCATCGCGGGAATTGTAGCCGCCCGTGTAAACTTCCGGCATGCTGGATCAGCGTGCCCGGTTGCTGCTCAAGACCCTCGTCGAGCGCTATATCGAGGAAGGGCAGCCCGTGGGCTCGCGCACCCTGTCGCGCTATTCCGGGCT
>DKBI01000105.1 GCA_002451175.1 Betaproteobacteria bacterium UBA6904 | reverse complement strand
TCCTCCGCGAGCCGGTAGGCGAAGAGCACGGCATCCACGACTTCCTGGCAGGTCGCGCAGTGAATCTGCAGGAAACCGCTGTCGCGCGCGGCGAGCACGTCGTTGTGGTCGGCCTCGAGCGTGATCGGGCTGGCCAGCCCGCGCGACACGTTGACCAGCACGAAGGGCGCGCGCCACCCGGCGACGGTGTAGATCATCTCCATGGCGTACAGCAGGCCCTGGCTGGAGGTCGCCGTGAACACGCGCACGCCGGTCGCTGCCGCAGCCGCGGCGGCGGTGAGCATCGAGTGCTCGGATTCCAGCATCACGAGGCGGCCGCGCATCGCGCCGCCAGCGAACCAATCCGACAGCAGCTCGACGATCTCGGTCTGCGGCGTGATGGGGAAGGCCGGAACGTAGTCCGCGCGCGCGAGGCGCGCGCCCCACGCTGCGGCGGCGTTGCCCGTGAGCAGCCGCTTCATTGCGCCTCCATGACCGCGGCCTGCGCCTGCGCAGCGCGCTCCGGCACGGCCGCGATGGCGTGCGGCGGGCAGACGTTGACGCAGATCATGCAGCCCTTGCAGTGATCGAGGTCGACCTCGGGGCGGCGATCCTCGAGCACGCGGATGGCGCTGTCAGGACACAGCGTCGAGCAGATCCACGAGCACCGGTTGCAGCGCGCGGCGTCGATCTCCGGGCGCATCGTGCGCCACAACCCGGTGCGCACCTGGACCATCGTCGCCGGCGCAAAGATGTCCGCCGTCGCGAGCGTGGCGCGGTCCGCCGGCAGATCGACCCACTCCGGCGGAGCGTAATCCTGCGCTGATACCGGCACCCCCTCCTGCACGATGCCGGCGTGCGGCGCCATCGCGTCGTAAGCGGCAAGTGCGTTGACCAGATTCTTCTGCAGCAGCGCCGGACCCAGCGCGGACAGTTCGTCGTCGAGTGCCGCGCCGAGATCTTCCCGGGCGATGACGCCCGCAAGCCGCGCCGCGGCGCCGGCACAGCGCGCGCCGGTCAGTCCGGACTCGCTGCGCGGTGCGGCAGCGCCCTCCATCGGCAAGGTGACGATGCGCAGGTCGTTGCCGATGCGCGCGCGCAGGGCGTCCGGGTCGGCCGAGCCGTGAACCAGCACGACGGTCTGCGGGGACACGCCGGCCAGCACGTTGGCCGCGGGCACCTGGAAGAGCGAGTCGTCCGCGACGACGACGAGATCCGGGCGCGCAATGANNCGGCCGCCGGTCTTGATGCCTTGCCCGCCTCGCCCATGCAAGCGGATGCGGAACATGCCGCTAGCTCATCACGCGGGAGGTTTGTCGCATTGCGTTCCATCAAGCCAGCCGCGCGCCTCGAGCAGCGCCACGACCTCGCGGGCGCCGGTCTCGGGAGTGCTGCGCGCCGAATGGACGACCAGCTCGGGCTTCAGCGGCGGCTCGTAGGCCGCCTGGACTCCGGGGAGCGCATCGGTCTGCCCGTCACGGGCGCGGCGATACAGTCCCTTGGGATCGCGCGCTGCGCACACCTCGAGCGGGCAGTCGACGAAGACTTCCGCGAGGCGCTCGATGCCGGCGCGCGCGGCATCGCGGTAGGCACGGCGGTTCGCCGTGGCGTCGAACACCACGGGCACGCCGTGCTGCACGAGATAGGTTCCCAGGTGCACGAGCGCGCCGTAGAACAGGTCGCGCTCTGCGTCGTCGTAGGTCGGCCGCGGCGTGATCGCCGTTCGCAGCGCATCCGACTCGAGCGCTGCGGGATCGAGTCCACGCGCCTGCAGTTCGCGCAGCAGCGCCCGCGCGATCGCGCTCTTGCCGGAAGCCGGCAAGCCCGTGAGCCAGACCGCGAAGGCGGGGCCCACGTTCAGGCGCCGCAATAGGCGTTGACGCGCGCGGGATCGAAGCGCGACTCGTCGAGCACCGCGGTCATGAAATCGAACATGCGCCGGCGCACCGGCTCCTGCAGCGTCGGGTACCAGACCGGGCTCGCGACGACCAGGGCGCGAAACGCGTAGAACGGCGCAATCACCTCGAGCATCTCGGTGTCGCCCGTGCGCTCGAGGTAGCGATCCCAGAAGCCGCGGAACAGGGTCTCGAATGAACCGGCGAGCCGCCCCGCGCGCTGCAACGAAAAGAACAGGAAGTTGAGCGTCAGGCAGGCGACGTCGTCCGCGGGCTCGCCCCACTCGCCGCGCGAGCGGTCGAGGACGGTGAAGTCCGCGCCCTCGCGGAAGAGAATGTTCCAGGGATGAAAGTCGCCGTGCACCTGCCGCAGGCGGTGGCTGCGTTCGCGCAGCCGCCAGCGCCACTCGACGCAGCGCTGCTCGACCGCCTTCAGCAGGTCCCGGGTGATGAACGCGAAGGGCAGGGGGTAGCTGTCCGCGATGCCGAAGATGCACTCGCCGTGCCCCACCAGTTCGCGAATGCGGCGCACGTAGAGTCCCGGATCGGGTCCCCGCACGCCGTGAATTTCCGCGAGGTAGTCGCACAAGGCGTCGGCGCGCGCGCGGTCCTGGTCGCCGAGCGAAGCCCCTTCGCGCAGGCGCTGCAGATCGGCGGCGTACTCGCCGCCTTCGGCGAACCCCGTGAGAATGAAGAATTCCTCGGCATCGCCGAGCGGCACGAGCGCGCCCCCCGCGCGCACTGCGCCCACGCCAAGCGACCGGACGTGCCGCGGCAGGCGGGCGAAGGCGTCGTGCGCCCACAGCAGCGCCTGGGCGCGGTCGGACATGTGCTCGTGGCCGAACGGGCCGGCGCGCACGGTCTCGAGCACCGCACGGCAGAGCTGTCCGTCGAGCCGGTAATCGATCCTCAGGGGACTGCCGTAGCCGTATCCCTTGTCGCCCGCGGCGCCGCCGCCGATGGCCGCAACCCGCACCTCGTGCACGGCGGTGCCGTGCAGTTGCTCGAGGTACGGCTGCAGCGCAGCCGCGGTGAAGGGCGGCTTCAATGCGACATGAGCACCGGGACCGTCATCGTGTCGAGCAGCGTCCGCGTCACGCCGCCGAGCACCAGCTCGCGCAGGCGCGAGTGGCCGTAGGCCCCCATGACGATCAAGTCGGATTGCATGTCCGCGGCGCGCGACAGGATCTGGTTGCCGACGTCGACCTCGTCGCTGTGCTGCTGCGCCACCGACACCTTGACGCCGTGGCGCGCGAGCACGAGCGCGATGTCCGCACCCGGCAGGTCGCCGTGGTCGGCGTCGCCCTTGAGCGGGTCGAAGGCGACGACCTGGACCGAACTCGCACGCATGAGCAGCGGGAGCGCGTCGGTCACGGCGCGCGCGGCTTCGCGTCCGGCGTTCCACGCGATGAGGACGCGGCGCCCGACTTCCGGAAAACGCCCGGCGTAGGGCACGAACAGCACGGGCCGGCCTGCGCCCATGACGAGATCTTCCGCAAACGTGGCGTCCACGCCGCTGCCGCCTTCGGGCTCGGGTTGCCCGGCGATCACCAGATCCGCGTAGCGCGCGCTGAGTTGCACGGCACCCAGCGCATCGCGCCGCGACGCGCGAAACTCGGTGCTGCGCGCCTGGTGCGCGGTCGCGGCGGCGAATGCGGATTCCGCCTGCTGCGCGGCCTCGGCGCGATAGCGCGCCTCGGCTTCGATGACCACGGGGCCCGCCTCCGCGAGGGCGTAGGTGGGAATCCGCGGCGCGCTGAGGGCGAACAGCCCGGTGAGGTGCGCGTCGAACGTCTCGGCAACGTGTTTTGCGATCGCAACCCGTTCGCCGAGCCGCTTGCTGGAATCCAGGTGCAGAAGGATGGTCTTGTAGGTCATGGCGACTCCTTTTTTCTTGCGCCTCCGATGCTAGGCCACGCCGCGGTTTGGCCATTGAGATAAGTCAACCGCCGGGCCGGGGACGCGGCTCACGATGCACTCATGGAACTCAGCGTCCGGGTCGCGAGCGCCGATTCGCCCTCGCGGGGGCCCTACGAAGTCGTCGAGCGCAAGGGGATCGGGCACCCCGACACCCTGTGCGACGCGCTGGTCGAGAATCTCAGCGCGGGGTTGTGCCGCAGCTACTACGAGCGCTTCGGCGTCGTGCTGCATCACAACGTGGACAAGGCCCTGCTGGTCGGCGGCAGTGCCCGCCCTGCGCTGGGCGGCGGGGACGTGCTCGAGCCGATCGAGATCATCCTGGGCGGGCGGGCGGCGCGCGGCTATCGCGGCGCAGCCGTCCCGGTGGACGATCTCGCCATCGCGTGGAGCCGGGATTGGCTGCAGCGCCATCTGCGGCACCTCGACGTCGACCGGCACGTGCGCATCGTGGCGCGCATCCGGCCCGCATCCGGCGATCTGGCCGCGTTGTTTGCGCGGCGTGCGCCGGAGCAGGCGCCGCTCGCGAACGATACGTCGATCGGCACCGGCTTCGCGCCGCTCGACGCGCTGGAGCGCGCCGTGCTGGCCACGGAACAGGCGCTCAACGCGCCCGCGTACCTGAAGGCGAATCCGGCCGATGGCGAGGACGTCAAAGTCCTCGGCGTGCGGCAGCGAGATCGGATCGCGTTGACGATCGCGCGCGCGATGGTCGGCCGGCACGTCGCCAGTCTGGACGCTTACCGGGCGATGAAGGCGCGGATCGGCGCCACGGCGTGCGCAGCCGCAGCGGAGGCCGCGGGACTCGAGTGCGCGGCGGAGGTGAATGGCGGCGACGGGGAGGATCCCTCGAGCATCTACCTGACGGTTACCGGGCTGTCCGCCGAGGCGGGCGACGACGGCGAGGTGGGGCGCGGCAACCGGATCAACGGCCTGATCACGCCGAGCCGGCCGATGAGCCTGGAGGCCGCGGCGGGAAAGAACCCGGTCACCCACGTGGGCAAGCTGTACAACCTCGTCGCGAACCGCGTCGCCCTCGCGCTGTCGAGGCTGGACGGCGTGCAGGAAGCCGAGTGTCTCCTGGTGAGCCGGATCGGGGCGCCGATTACGCAGCCGCAGCTTGCCGACGTGCAGCTGCGCCTCGCGGATCCGCGCCTGCTGCAGCGGCTGCGGCCCGACGTCGAGGCGATGCTGCATGAGCATCTCGCGGCCTTGCCGCAGCTCTGGCGCGAGTCGCTCACCGGCGGCTGGACGCTCTGGTGACNNTGGGCCGCGAACGAGATGCCGGTGCTTGCCGGGATCGCCGAGCGGTTTGCGCGGGAGCGTCCGCTCGCGGGCGTGCGTGTCGCCGCGTGCCTGCACGTCACCGCGGAAACCGCGAATCTCGCGCGGGCGCTGCTCGCCGGCGGCGCGCAGGTCCGTCTTTGCGCCAGCAATCCGCTATCGACGCAGGACGACGTGGCGGCCGCCCTCGTCGTGCGCGACGGGGTTCCCGTGTTTGCGGTGCGCGGCGACCGCACCGAGGACTACTACCGCAACATCGACCGGGCGCTTGGCGTGGCGCCGCAGCTCACGCTCGACGACGGCGCCGATCTGATCAACCGCCTGCACGGCGAGCGAGCCGATGCGCTCGCCGGCGTCCTCGGCGGGATGGAAGAGACGACCACGGGCGTCGTGCGACTGCGGGCGATGGCGGCGGCGGGCGCGCTGCGCTATCCGGTGATCGCGGTCAACGANNGCGATGCGGGCGCGCGGCCTCGGCGCGCAGGTCGTGGTGACCGAAGTGGACGCCCTGCGGGCGCTCGAAGCGGTGATGGACGGCTACCGCGTGATGCCGCTGCTCGATGCGGCGCGCGTGTCGGACTTCATCGTCACGGCAACCGGTGACAAGGACGTCGTCGGCGAGGCGCACTACGCGGTGATGAAGGACGGCTGCGTGCTGGCGAACGCGGGGCACTTCAACGTCGAGGTGAACGTCGCCGCGCTCGCGCAGCGGGCCGTGACGCGGTCGAGGCCTCGCGCGCACGTGGAGGAATTCCACCTGCGCGACGGCCGCTGTCTGCGACTGCTGGCCGAGGGTCGGCTGGTGAACCTGGCGGCGGCGGAAGGGCACCCGTCGTCGGTCATGGACCTGAGCTTCAGCAACCAGGCGCTGTGCGCGGAGCATTTCCTGCGCCGGAACGGCCGCCTTGCGCCGGCGGTGCACGACGTGCCCCCGGCGATCGACGCCGAGGTTGCGCGGCTGAAGCTCGCCGCCATGGGCGTGGCGATCGACCGGCTGAGCGACGAACAGCACGCCTATCTCGCCTCCTGGCGAGAGGGAACCTGAACCCAACCGGAGAAGCACATGGGCCTGAACCGGACACAGCTGCGGCAATACGAACGCAAGATTCGCGCACGGCTCGCGGCGCTGGGCGAGGAGATCCACGGCGACGTGGCGCGGGCGCGGGATGAGTCCTACGGCGAGATCGCGGGGCCGGTCACCGACCCCGCGGATGAATCCGTCGCGCACCTCCTGGCCGACATGGACAAGGCGGAGATCTCGCGCGACCTGAACGAGGCGCGCGAGCTCGAGGCGGCGCTGGCGCGCCTCGGCGAGGGCACCTACGGCGTCTGCACGGACTGCGGGGTCGATATCGCCGCCGCGCGACTCAGCGCGACCCTGTTCGCGCTGCGCTGCATCGCCTGCCAGGCGGTGCACGAGAGGACCTTCGCGCATCCGCCGGAACCGCGCCTGTAGATCCGCCGGCGGGTGCCGCCATGGAACGCGCGCGGGTCGTCATCGTCGGTGCGGCGGGGCGCGACTTCCACAATTTCAACTGCGTCTACCGGGAGGACGCCGCGAGCGAAGTCGTCGCGTTCACCGCGGCGCAGATTCCGGGCATCGCCGCGCGCCGTTATCCGGCTGCGCTCGCCGGGCCGCTCTACCCGGAGGGCATTCCGATCGTCGACGAGGCAGGCCTCGACGCGCTGCTGCAGCGCGAGCGCATCGGGCTCGCGAATTTCGCCTACAGCGACCTGTCCCATGCGGAAGTGATGCACCTGGCCTCGCGCGCGCTGGCGGGCGGGGCGGATTTTCTCCTGCTCGGTCCCGCGCGCACGATGCTGCCGGCCGGCGTTCCCGTGATCGCGGTCAGCGCAGTGCGCACCGGGTGCGGCAAGTCGCAGACCGCGCGCTGGATCGCCGGGCGCCTGCGGGCGCACGGGCTGCGCGTCGCGGTGATCCGCCATCCCATGCCCTACGGCGATCTCGCGGCGGCGGCCGTGCAGCGCTTCGCCACGCGCGCCGATCTCGAGGCGGCGAGCTGCACGCTGGAGGAGCGCGAGGAGTTCGAGCCGCACCTCGCCCTGGGCCAGGTCGTCTACTCGGGCGTCGACATGGCGCGCGTGATCGCGCTGGCCGAGCGCGAGAGCGACCTGATCCTTTGGGACGGCGGGAACAACGATTTTCCGTTCGTTCGTCCCGACCTGCACATCGTGCTGGCCGACGCCCTGCGGCCTGGACAGGAGGCTGCGTACCACCCGGGCGAGACGGTGCTGCGCATGGCGGACGTGGTTCTGGTTGCGAAATCGGACGCCGCCCCGGCAGCGGACGTGGATCGCGTCCTGCGGGCGGCCCGGGCCTTGAATCCGCGCGCGCGCGCGATTCGCGTGGCATCGCCAGTGACGCTGGATGCGCCCGACGCGGTACGCGGGCGGCGGGTGCTGGTGATCGAGGACGGCCCCACGATCACGCACGGCGGCATGGCGACCGGCGCCGGCTATCGCGCCGCGGTGAAGGAGGGGGCGCGCGAAATCATCGATCCGCGGCCGCACGCGGCGCCTCTTCTCGCGCGCACCTATGCGAAGTTCCCGCACATCGGCCCGGTGCTGCCCGCACTCGGCTATTCGACGGAGGAGCGCGCCGCGCTGCGCGAGACGATTGTTCGCTGCGGCGCCGAGGCTGTCGTCAGCGCGACGCCCTGTGACTTGTCTTCGCTGCTCGGCGCTGGCCCGCGGATCGTGCGCGCGCGCTACGAGCTGGCAGAGGCCGAGGATCCCGGCCTCGGTGCCGTGCTCGAGGCCTTCGTGCGGAGCGCGCCCAGGCGGCGCTGAGCGTCAGGCTCTACGCGCCGCGCCGGCCCGCCGCTCGCTGCTTTCCCTGCGTTGCTCGCGCGACACCATGCTGGCGATCCCGGTCAATTCGCCCGCCAGGAGTTCCAGGATGTCGTCGGCCGTGACGATGCCGACGAGGTACCCGTCCTGATCGACCACCGGCAGGCGCCTCACGCCCTTCGTGCGCATCACGGCGACCGTTTCGGCGATTCCGGCGCCCTCGTGGATTTCGAGCAATTCCTTCGCCGCGACGTCGCCCGCACGGATGACGTCGGCGTCGAGGCCGAGCGCCGTGACCGCGACGACGACGTCGCGGTCGGTGACGATGCCGCAGGGCCTGCTGCGCCCGTCGCGCTCTTCGGCGAGCACCACACAGCCCACGTGGCGCTCGCGCATGAGCTGCGCCGCGTTGCGCACCGTGATGTCGCGCGCGGCGACGACCACGTCGCGCCTGCAGATTTCGCCGATGGCCATCGGTCTCTCCTCGCGATGACGGCTTCGCCGCGTTTCTGACTCAGCGCGGATCGCAGGGTCCCTTGCGGACCCACACCCCGCGCTCCTCGCAGTGCAGGAGCTCGCTGCCGCTGCAGACGTACTCCCCGATCGCGAAGGGCTTGCCATTGAAGTAGCAGACCCCGGTCTCGGGCTCGAAGTTGTGCGTCAGCCCTTCTTCGTCGCCGCTCGCCTCGTCGAGGATGGGGGAGTTCTTGCGCTCGGGGTCGGGTGCGCCGACCTGGGCGGGGTGGCCGGTCTTGAGCATGGCGTGCCTCCGGTTGTGCGGCCTCTCCAACATAGCCCGGCGCTCGGTTTGCCCGTTGACTTTGCGCAAGCCGGCCACGGCGACTGCGCGCCTCGCGCAGGACAAAAAAAACCCGGAAGCGTTGCGCGACCGGGTAAGGGGTGCAACTCAGGGTTGCGGCGGAGGAGGTGCGTAGCTCCTCCGACGCAACGGTACTGCTGCTGCTCTACTTGGCGTGCATCGCCTTGATGTCCGCCACTTTGCCCGAGGCATGGCACAGGATGCAGGTTTCGCTCCTCGTGAACTTCATCGAGGAAGCCGTGCCGGGGGCCGGGCGCTGGGTTTCGCCCTGCCCAAGCTGTGCGACGCCCGAGAACGAGGTCACCAGCGTGCCGCCGTTCTGCTGCATGTGCTGCACCGCCAGACTGTCGTCATGGCAACCGAAGCAGGACGAGGCGAGGGGGGAGCTGACCAGGTTGTCCGTCCTGTAGTCCACCTGACCGCGACCCAGCGTCGTCACCCAGGGGGAAAGCCCGATGGAGGTGACGTTGTTCGGGTTGCGCATGTCGCCCTTGGCGTCCGTCGTCCACAGCAGATTGGGCAGGGCCGCGCTGTTCGACGAGGCGCTGAAGTCGTAGCTGCCTGCGACGTGGCAGGTCTCGCAGTTCTTCAGGATGCCCGGGAACGTGACTTCCGCGAAACCGTCCGGATTCTCCGCAGTCGCCTCGTACGTGAAGTGCTGATCACGTTTCGAGCCGCCATGGATGCCGTGAATCAGGTTCTTGGACTGTACGGACCAGCCACCGCCGAAGTTGTTGCTCGCCCCCGTGTGGCCGGTCGCCCGGTTGGGGTCGTGGCAGATGGCGCAGCCCGTGCCGTTGTTGCGCGCGCCGCTGTGGAACGACGGGCTCACGCCCAATTGCCCATGGCAGGCGTTGCACTTGGCGTTGTCCACGATGGCCCGGCGGCCGGTGAATCCGTCCGCCACCTTCATCACGAACTCCGGCTCGCGCAGACGGATCCCCTTGGGAAACTCCGCCAGATTCAGCTGGACGAATCCCTGGTAGTTGATGCCGAGCGCGGCGGTCACCAGCTTGGCGCCAGCGGGGAGAACGTCGTTGCTCAGCACGGCCGTGTAGTAGCCGCTGGCATCGGGCCCGGTCTGCGTGCCGTCGGTCCCGTCGCGGAGGGCGTCGATATTGGCGCTTCCCGTGGCGTTCCAGTCGGCCGGTGAGGCGATGCCGTCCTGGGGCACTGCGTACGCGAGGTAGATGCTCGGCGTCCCATCCACGCCGTCAATCAGGTAGCCGGTGGCGTTCAACGTGACCGGTGCGCCGTCTTTGAGGATGCGATAGACGACCGTGGCGACGTTGTTTGCGACCGTGACCTGCTTGATTTCGAAGTTGATCTTGTAGACGCCGTCCGGGAGCTTGCCCAGCTGGGAGGCCAGCGGGATGCCTGGACCTTGGCCCCTCGGATAGCCCGGCGTCGGCGTGTCGGTGGCCGTATTGACCGGATAACCGCCCCGGCCTTCCGAACCTTCCGGATCCACCGTGACGTGGTACACGGGCACGGCGTCCGCGGAGTGGCACAGGGCGCAGTTCTTGTCGTCCGCCTGCGCACCGCCGATGTGGCCGTACTGCGACGTCGTCATGCCTTCACGCGCGTCGGCCAGGGTGACCCCTTTGCCGGTGGCGAAGTTGATGCCGTCGTGGCACGCGCCGCAGGCCAGCCGGCTCGGCACCGCTTTCCAGTTGTCCCCGTTCGCCGTCTTGTTGGACGTCCCCGCGCCGTCATGGCACTTGGTGCAGTTCTTGATGTCCTGCGGATAGGTGACGTGATTGAACACCACGTTCGCGTAGTTGTAGCTCTTCTTCGCGAGGTGCTCGCCGAGGTGCGTCTTGTGGACGAAGTTCGGCAGGTCGCCGATCGTGCGGCCGTCGACGACGTACGTGCTGCCGCTGAACGTGTTGCCGCTGATCGTGGCTTCGGTTCGCCCATAGCCGCGCTGCGACGTGTGGCAGGTCACGCATAGCCGCGTGTCGTTGCGCGCGCCGCCGTGGAACGCGGCGGGCGATGCGGCCGTCGAATTGCCCGGGCCACCCCCCAGCTTGTCGTGACACTCGTTGCACTTGGCGGTGGCGACGATTTCCCGGCTCGGGTCGGCCGCCGCAACGGCCTTGCCCGTCGCCGGAATGAAGTCGTAGAACGCGTTGATCGGGTTCTGCATGCGCACGCGGGGAACCCCGGAGTCCGAACCGTCCGGCGTGTTGCTGCCCGTGCCCGGCACGTCGCCGGATACCACGAGCGCGATCCGGTGAACCGCATTCGCGTCGTAGGTGAGGTCGCCCAGCGCTTCCTTGCCGGACGCGCTCATCGCGGCGACTTCGTCCTTCACCTTCGTGATGTCGCGATAGAAGGTGTAGACGTAGGTGCCGTTGCCGTTGTCCACCAGCGTGCCGGTGTTGTCACTGCCGGGGCGCGTGGGGGCCGACGTGCCGACGACGCCCTGCGCGTCCTTGGAAGGGACGGTCGTGACGACGTAGCTCACCCATTTGCTCGGCGCGCCGTTCGCGCCGGGGACGAGCTTGGCGATGGTGAAGTAGATGTTCATGTAGCTCGCAACCGAGTCGGTGGCGCGCAGCCGCGTCGCCTTGCCGATGCCGACGATCGGGTTGCCGTTTGCGTCCTGCAGGGCGAAGCTGATCTTCGGCGGACTGCCCACCGTGGCGCCGCCAAAGACGACCTGCGGCGCGAGCGTGCTGAATTGCGTGGTGCTGAGGGCGCCCGCGTCGATCGTCGTCGAGCCGGGAGGCACCGGGGCCGGGGCAGGGCCCGTGACCGGCGGGGGCGTGATGACCGGCGGGGGCGCGGCATCGCCGCCGCCCCCATCGCCGCCGCAGCCCGCGATCGTTCCCGCCACCAGAGCTATCCATGCCGTCCGCACCAGAGTGGTTTTCATCGTTGTCTTCCCGGTCGTGTGATGACAAATTCCTTGTGCCTTGAACCGAGATCGCGTGCGCGCCATGGCGCGCCGCACACGCATCCCGACGTCGAGCGACTCGGCTCGCAGGCGGTATATGTTGCGGCAAAGATAAATGCATTTGCACCAATCGGAAAGCGCGGATGCCCCTTTGAGTTGAGAAAGATCAATGCGCTGGCGCAGTCCGCGCCGGGAGAAGGACTACGTAGTTCTACGTAGAATGCGCCCGCCGTCCGCCGGGGCGGCGCGCGGCGGCGCCGCGCGCGCAGCAAGCGCCAAGGGGCTCACGGCCGCGATGCGACGTTCGTCTTGGGGTCGTGCCGAACCGACGCGTCCGTTCTTCCCGGCGTGCGTCTGCGTAGCAAGAAATGTGGCTCCCCGACCAGGGCTCGAACCTGGGACCTGCGGATTAACAGTCCGTCGCTCTACC
>DKBI01000238.1 GCA_002451175.1 Betaproteobacteria bacterium UBA6904 | reverse complement strand
GGAAGCCACGCGGATTACCCGGCCGTGGACTTGCTCGCCCGGGTGCTCGGCAGCTCCCCGGCGGGCCGGTTGCACCGTGCGCTGGTCGAAAAGGGTCTCGCGAGCTGGTCCTGGGGAGGCGACTTTGCCCTGCACGATCCCGGCGTGGTCGTGTTCGGCGCCGGGCTCCGCGGCGACGCACCCATCGACGCCGCGCGCGAGGCGATGCTGTCCGTGCTCGAGGGCATCGCCCGGGAGCCCATCCGGCCGGACGAACTGGAGCGCGCACGCACGGCGTTGCTGGCCGATTTCGAGAAGACGCAGACCGATTCCGCGGCGCTGATTCGCTGGCTCGCGGAATTCGTCGCGCTCGGCGATTGGCGCCTGTTCTACCTTTACCGCGACCGCGTGCAGCAGGCCACGGTCGAGGAAGTGCAGCGCGCGGCGGTTCGCTACCTGCGCACCGACAACCGCGTGCTCGGCCAGTTCGTGCCGACGGCCAAGCCGGAGCGCGCCGAGATCCCGCCGGTGCCGGACGTCGCCGCCGCCGTGGCGGGTTACCAGGGCCGCGCCGCGGTTGCGGCCGGCGAGGCGTTCGATCCGTCGCCACAGAACATCGACTCCCGCGTCCTCCGGCGCGAACTCGCCAACGGCATCCGCGTCGTGCTGCTGCCGAAGAAGACCCGCGGCGAGACCGTGCAGGTGTCGCTGCAGCTCTACTGGGGCGACGAGGCGAGCAAGGCGAATCGCGCCACCGCGTGCGGGCTTGCGGGCGACATGCTCATGCGCGGGTCGCGTGCGCACACGCGCACCGAACTGCGCGACGCGTTCGACCGGCTGCAGGCGAGCGCGTCGGCGAGCGTCGGCGGCGCGAGGCTCCAGGTGCGCCGCCCGAACCTCGAGCCCGCGCTGCGCCTGATCGCCGAGGTCCTGCGCGAGCCCGCGTTTCCGCCGGCGGAATTCGAGCAGCTGAAGCGGGCCCGGCTCACGGACGCCGAGGAACAGAGAAGCGATCCCGAAACGATCGCCGCGGAGCGGCTGCAGCGCCACCTCGCGCCGTACCCGGCGGGCCACTGGCTGGCGCCGCAGACGACCGCGGAGCAGATTGCGGCGCTCGACGCGGCGACGCTGGAGCACGCCCGGAGCTGCTACACGGACCTCGTTGGGGCCACCGGCGCGACCTTCGTCGCGCTGGGCGATTTCGATCCGGAGGCCCTGCTGCGTCTCGTCGAAACGCTGTTCGGCAGCTGGCGGAGCCCGCACCCGTTCGCGCGCATCGCCGCGCGCTACTTCGACGCGCCGCGCATCGACGAAGAGGTGCGCACGCCGGACAAGGCCAACGCCGTCCTGCGTCAGGGACTCAACCTGCGCATGCGCGACGATCACCCGGACTACCCCGCGCTGGTGCTCGGCAATTATCTGCTCGGCGGCACCGCGACGAGCCGCCTGCCGCTGCGCATTCGCGAAAAGGACGGACTGTCCTACAACGTGTCGACGCACCTGTCGGCCAGTCCGCTGGACGAGGTGGCCGCCTTCCAGATCGAGACCACGTTCGCGCCGCAGAACAAGGCGCGCGTCGAGCAGGGGATTCGCGAGGAACTGGCGCGTGCGCTGGGCGACGGCTTCGCCGCCGCCGAGGTCGAGGACGCGAAGAAGAGCCTGCTCGATGCGCGGCGGCTCGAGCGGGCGCGCGACCGCTCGCTGACCGCGCGCCTCTCGAACTACGCGTATCTCGGCCGGACGATGGCCTGGGACGTCGCCTTCGAGCAGCGCATCGCCGCGCTCACCCCCGACGAGGTGCGCGACGCGTTGCGCCGCCATCTCGATCCGGCCCGCCTCTCCGTCCTGAAGGCTGGCGATTTCCGCTGACGCGGCCGATCAGGCGCGCGGCGGGCTCGGGTGCAGGCGTGCCATGGCGTGCACGTCCGCCAGCGCGCCCTTGCGCAGCGCGTAACCGCGATGCGTGCCCTCGATTTCGAATCCGAATCGCCGGTACAACGCGATCGCCGGCGCATTGTCGGTGTACACCGTGAGCTCGAGCCGCAGGTACCCGATCCAGTTGTCCGACCAGTCCAGCAGGCGACGGAGCATCGCCTTGCCCAGACCGCGGCCCTGCCAGGCCGCCGCCACCGACACGCCGAGCCCCGCGCAGTGCCGGCGCCGCGCAACGCGGCCGAGCGGAAAGATTCCGGCGCTCGCCACGAGCGCGTCGCCGTGGAGGGCCACGAGCGGTAGCGCGTCCTGATCCTGCGCCGACTGCTCGAGCCGCGACCGCCACTGCTCGGCGCTCGGGTAGGGGAGCTGCAGCAAACCGGCGAAGACGGCCTCGTCCGACATGAGCTGGACGAAGGCCGCGGCGTCCGCCGGCACGGCGCGGCGATAGACGAGCGAACCGGGATCGACGGTGGCGCTCACGGCTCGGCGTCGCGGCCCACGCGGCGCGTCAGCGCTTCGCGAGCAGGTCGCGGATTTCCTCGAGCAGCACTTCCTGGCGCGGCGGAGGCGGCGGGGCGGCGGGCACAGGCGCTGCCGCCTCTTCCCGCTTCAGGCGGTTGATGATCTTGACGGCGACGAAGATCGCCCAGGCGACGATCAGGAAGTCGAGGCAGGCCTGGATGAACTTGCCGTAGTGCAGCGTCGCCGAGCCGACCTTCACCGCAAGCCCGCTGAAGTCGATGCCGCCGACCAGCAGGCCGACGAGCGGCATCACGACGTCGCCGACCATCGAGCTGACGATCTTGCCGAACGCCGCGCCGATGATCACGCCGACGGCCAGGTCGACGACGTTGCCCTTGACTGCGAACTCGCGGAATTCCTTGACGACGCTCATGGGGCCTCCGTATCCAGGGGTTCGTACCGCACGTCGATGACCTCCAGCGACTCGACGCCCGCGGGGCTGCGCAGCGTCACCTGGTCGCCCGCGCGCGCCTTGAGCAGCGCCCGGGCCATCGGCGAAATCCAGGAGATGCGGCCCAGCGACGCATCGACCTCGTCGACGCCGACGATGGTCACCGTGCGCTCGCCGGCCGTGCCCGCCACCGTGACTGTCGCGCCGAAGAAGATCTGGTCGGTGTCGCGCGCGTGCGCACGCACCACGTCCGCCGCCTCGAGCCGCTTGATGAGGAAGCGCACGCGCCGGTCGATCTCCCGCAGCCGCTTCTTGCCGTACAGGTAGTCGCCGTTCTCCGACCGGTCGCCGTTGGACGCGGCCCACGCGACGGTCTGCACGACGCGCGGGCGCTCGTCCTCGACCAGCGCCCGCAGCTCCGCTTTCAGCCGAGCGTAGCCCGCGGGGGTGATGTAATTCTTGCCGCGAGGCAGCCCGACAGCCTCGGGCGGCGGCGCCTCGTAGTCCGGCGCGTCGATCTCGCGCGTGAAGGCTTTCGACATGCCGCCGATTCTACCTTTGCGCGAGACTTGCCAGCCATGCCCCGAAGCGCCGAAAATCCGCGCTTCCGCCGATTCTCCCTGGAGCTTCCATGGCCGACCCGAAGACCGCAGACCAAGACGATCTGCTCAGCAGGATCCGCATGCGCGAGATCGTGGTGTTCTGCCTCATCGCGCTGATCGCGATCGTCGCCAATCTGCCGCGGGACATGATCCATGGCCTGATCGGCGTCGATTACGAGATCCTGTACGGCGTGCTCGGCTCGCTGGTGGTGATCGCGCTGTTCCTCTACCTGAAGTTCTTCGTGTTCCTCGCCGTCGTGCTGCTGATCGTCGGCGCCAACCTGCCCGAGCAGCTCGCCGACAGCTTCGGCATCTCCAAGATCCCGCTCGTGCTCGCCCTCGTCGCGATGGTCGGCGTGTCGCTGATCAATTACGTCATCAAGCTCATGCCGACGGGGCTCGAACCCAAGCCGAAGGAACCCAGCCCGGAAGGCGTGCGCGCCATGTTCTACGCCATCGAGAAGAACAATCCGGTGTACCTGCAGAAGGTCCTGACGATGAATTTCGATCCCAACCTCGTGCACGACAACGGCTACACGCCGCTCGCCTACGCGGCGATGAAGGGCAACGTGCAGGTCCTGGAGCTGCTGCTGCGCAACGGGGCCGATCCCAGCGGCAAGACGGCCAAGGGCGACACGCCCGTGGAACTCGCGCTCGGCATGGGGCACCACGAAGCCGCCGAGGTCCTGCGGCGCGCGCGTCAGGAAGCCGAAGCGCGCCTCGCTGCACAGGCGCAGGCCAAACAGTCCTGACGGCGGCCACCCGCGCCGCCGCGCGGGTGATTGGCCGCCTCCGCCAGCGCGGCGGGATGCGATACTGTATACTTATACAGCCCCTAATTAGTATCGTTGCAAGGTTTCGCTGCACCGCAACAACCCCTTTATGATTCAGTTGGATAGCACCGCCCACACCGGTTCGCCGCGTCCGGTGCACAACCACTAGATCTAGTAGTTTCAATTTCCATGAAGACAAAATGTTGTGTTTTCAATTGCCTATGTGCAATACTTGATGTGAGACAAGAATTCGAAAACACACTGCGCTCGGCACATCATGAATCGGTATCCTGAGCGCCTCGTTTCAACCCAACAGACCGGACAGAACAACATGACGACATCCCAAGCCGGCAGCCTCACCACCGCCACGCAGCTCGACGCGCAGGAAATCTGCAGAGACGCGCTCGTCGAAAAATACGCCAAGGGCAAGGAGCGCAGCGTCGACGACGTGCGGCGGCGCGTCGCCCGCGCACTCGCGCAGGTCGAGCCGGAAGACAAGCGCGCGTACTGGGAGAAGCGCTTTCTCGCGGCGCAGGAAGAAGGCTTCATTCCCGCCGGGCGCATCAACTCGGCCGCCGGCATCCAGATGCAGGCCACGCTCATCAACTGCTTCGTGCAGCC
>DKBI01000092.1 GCA_002451175.1 Betaproteobacteria bacterium UBA6904 | reverse complement strand
GCCTCGACCTTGCCGACGAGATCGGCGCCCACGTCCGCGCCCTTGGTGAAGATGCCGCCGCCGAGTCGTGCGAAGATCGAGATCAGCGAGCCGCCGAAACCGAGGCCGATCAGGGGCTTGATGACGTGGTCGAGGTTGCCCTTGTCCGCCGCGTTCGCGTAGAGCAGCGCGAAGTAGCCGGCCACGCCGAGCAGCCCCAGTCCGACGACGAGCATGCCGGTGATCGCGCCGCCGCGGAAGGCGACGTTGAGCGCCTCGTTCAGGCCGGTGCGCGCCGCTTCCGCCGTGCGCACGTTGGCGCGCACGGAGACGTTCATGCCGATGATGCCGGAGGCCGCGGAAAGCACCGCGCCGAGCAGGAAGCCGAAGGCCGTCGCCCAGCCGAGCGGCCGCACGAAGCCGATGACGAGGAACAGTACGCCGCCGACGATGGCTATCGTCGTGTACTGCCGCTTGAGGTAGGCCACCGCCCCCTCGCGCACCGCGTCGGAAATTTCCCGCATGCGCTCGTTGCCGGCCGGCTGCGCGAGGATCCAGCGGATCGACGCAATGCCATAGAGAATCGCGCCCGCAGCGCAGGCGAGCGCAAAAATGAGTCCTTGGGACATTCTTCGTTCTCCCTTGTTGCAGCGGGGCGGGGAGCCCCGCGAGAAGCCGCGAATTTTAGCAGAACCGGCCGGCCGCCGGCGTCAGCGCAGCGCTTCNNTCGAGCCGCTTGCGCACCGTCCGCTCCTCGTCGTCGGCGCGCTGCACCAGCGGCTCGCCGGTCACATCGTCGCGCCCCTCGACTTTCGGCGGGTTGAACTTCACGTGATACGTGCGCCCGGACGCCAGGTGCACCCTCCGGCCCCCCATGCGCTGGATGATCTCTTCGTCGGCGACGTCGATCTCGAGGACGTAGTCGATGGCGACCTCGGCCCGCCGCATCGCCTCGGCCTGCGGCAGGGTCCGCGGAAACCCGTCGAACAGGTAGCCCTTCGCGCAATCCGGCTGGTGCAGGCGCTCGAGCACGAGGTGGTCGATGATGTCGTCGCGCACGAGCTGGCCGGCGTCCATGAGGCGCTTCGCCTCGAGCCCGACGGGGGTTCCCGCCTTGGCGGCCGCGCGCANNCATGTCGCCGGTGGAAATCTGCGGGATGCCGTAGCGCCCGCAAATGAAGGCCGCCTGTGTGCCCTTGCCGGCGCCCGGGGGTCCAAGGAGGATGAGCCTCATGGCAGCATTTTACGTACAGCGGCGAGATCCTGCGGCGTGTCGACGCCGGGGCCCGGATTGCCCTCGGTCAACAACACGGCAATTCGGTAGCCATGCCAGAGCGCCCGCAACTGCTCCAGCTGCTCGGCCCGCTCGAGCGGCGAAGGCGCGAGCGCTGCGTAGCGGGCAAGGAATGCGGCCCGGTAGGCATAGATGCCGACGTGGCGGAAGCATTCCGGAAGCCCGCCGTCCCGGGCGAACGGAATCGCCGCCCGGCTGAAGTAGAGCGCGAAGCCGCGGGCATCCCGAACGACCTTCACCACGTTCGGATTGGCATGCGAGCCCGCGTCGTGAATCGCGTGGCAAGCGGTCGCCACACTCGCCTCCGGCTGCCGCGCGAGTTCCATGGCGGTGCCCGCGATCAGTCCCGGATCGATCAGCGGCTCGTCGCCCTGCACGTTGACGACGATCTCGTCCGCGCCAAGGCCCAGCCGTGACGCCGCCTCCGCCAGCCGGTCGGTGCCCGACGCGTGATCGGCGCGCGTCATCACCGTCTGGAAGCCGTGCGCCTGCACCGCCGCTCGGATGCGTTCGTCGTCGGTCGCGACCACGACTGCGGCCGCGCCGCTCGCCGCCGCCCGCTCGCAGACGCGCACCACCATCGGCCGGCCGCCGAGGTCGGCGAGCGCCTTGCCGGGCAGCCGGGTGGACCCGTACCGCGCCGGAATGAGGACGCGAAACGGCGGCTGGACGCGGGGTTCGTCGCCGTCCTTCGACGAGGCCCGCGATCGTTCGGCGCTCAGCCGATTTCCTCCTCAGGCGGGAGCTTGCGCGCGTCCTCCTCGAGCATCACGGGAATGCCGTCCTTCACGGGAAAGCCGAGACGGTCGCCGCGGCACAGCAGCTCGCCCGCTTCGCGCCGGTAGACGAGCGGGCCCTTGCACAGCGGACAGACGAGGATTTCGAGCAGCCGCGGATCGATTGCGCTCATCGGGATTTCCTTTCGCCCAGCCTGCGCAACAGCCATTCCCCGAACGATGCGTCGACTTCCGCATGCACGGGGAGCACCCAATGGTTCGGCTGCGCGAAGCCGCGGCATTTTACCGCGTCCTTCTCGGTCATCAGGACCGGCAGCGCATCGCCGAACGCCAAATCGCCGGCACGAAACGGATGGTGGTCCGGGAAGGGATGCGCGATCACCTCGAGGCCGTGACGCCGCAGCGCGCTGAAGAAACGCTCCGGATGACCGATCCCCGCTACGGCGTGCACGCGCGTGCCGGCAAAGGACCCGAGCGAGCGTCGCTCCCGCGCATCGGTGGCGCAATGCACCTGCTCGCCGGTCAGGCGCATGCGGTATCCCGGCACGGCTTCGGTGTCGTGCGCGATGACCGCATCCACGGACCGCAGCCGCGAGGGCGGCTCGCGCAGCGGCCCCGCCGGCAGCAGGAAGCCGTTGCCGAAGCCGCGCGCATCGACGATCGCCAGCTCGATGTCGCGCCGCAGCCGGTAATGCTGCAGACCGTCGTCGAGAATCACCACATCGCAGTCCGGGTGCTGGTGGCGCATCGCCGCGATCACGGCCACGCGGTCGGCGCCCACCCAGACCGGGCAGCCGCTGCGGCGCGCGAGCACCACGGGTTCGTCCCCCACGTCGGCCGGATCGGACGCAATGCTCGCTGCGCGCGGCGCCAGCGCTGCGCCGCCGTAGCCGCGGGAAACGATCGCCGGCGACCATCCCCGCGCCGCGAGCCATTGCGCAAGCCACAGGGCGAGCGGCGTCTTGCCCGCACCCCCGACGCTCAGGTTGCCGACGGCGATCACCGGAATGCCCGCCGCATGGCTGCGCAGCAGGCGCAGCCGGAACAGCAGCCGGCGCAGGCGCACGAGCGCGCCAAAGACGACGCTCGCCGGCCACAGCGCGCGGCTCAGCCAGGTGCGCCGATACCAGTGATCTTCGAGCGAGAACGTCACCTCGACCTCACGCCCGGCGATGCAGCGCCTCAGCGATTCGCCGGACTCTCGGTGGTAAACGTGATCTGCGACAGCCCGGCGAGCCGCGCGGCCTCCATCACGCGAATCACGGATTCGTGCGTCGCCTTGGCATCGGCCGTGACGACCACGACGGGCTCCTTGAGCGTGCCGGCCGCCCGCCGCAGCTCGGCGGCAAAGGGCTCCGCGCCGGCGTAGACGACGGGCACCTTGTTCACGGTGTACTGGCCCTGCGCGCTGACCAGCACGATCACCTCGTTGGCGCGCTCGGTCTGGCGGGTTGCATCGGCCGACGGCAGGTTGATCTGCAGCTCCGTGTAACGGGAGTAAGTGGTCGTGACCATGAGAAAGATGAGGATCACCAGCATCACGTCGATGAGCGGCACGAGATTGATCTCGGGCTCCTCGCGATAGCGGCCGCGGCGGAAGTTCATGCCCGCTCAGCGATCGCGCAGGGCGCCGCTGCCGCCGAGATCGCCGCGCTTGCCGTGCACGATATCCACGAGCCGCGCGGCTTCCTGCTCCATGCGCACGACGAAGCCGTCCACCTTGTTGCGGAAATGACGATAGAAGATCAGCGAGGGCACGGAGATGCCGATGCCGAACGCGGTGTTGTAGAGGGCGATCGAGATGCCGTGCGCCAGTTGCTGCGGATTGGTGCCGCTCGGCGACTGCGAACCGAAGATCTCGATCATGCCGATCACCGTGCCGAACAGCCCGAGCAGGGGCGAAGCCGTGGCGATCGTGCCGAGCGTCGTCAGGAACCGGTCGAGGTCGTGCGCCACCGCGCGCCCGGCCTCCTCGATCGCCTCGGTCATCACGTACCGCGGACTGCGATGGTTGCGCAGCGCGGCGGCCAGCACGACGCCCAGCGGCGAATCCTTGGCCAGGCGGTCGAGCGCGTCGCGCGACAGACCGTCGCGCTGGTAGACCGCGACCACCTGCTCGAGCAGCCGCGGCGGCAGGATGCGCACCTCCCGGAGCGTCGCCCAGCGCTCGATGATCAGGGCGACGGCGATGATGGATGCTGCGAGCAGCGGCCAGATGGGCCAGCCGGCGGCCTGAATGATCGAGAACAAGCGATATCTCCGTTGACGGCGAACGCGTTCGAATGCGGCTTGCCGGAATGTAGCAAAAACAGCGCCCGCGCGTTATCCACAAAACTTGTGGATAAGTATGTGGATTGTCTTGGGACAGTCGAATTTCTCATTCTCCGATCGATGCCCGAGTCGGTTCTGATGAAAACTTCAGCAGTCATTTCCGGCGATGAAACAGGTGCTTACGGATAAGAACGGGCATCCGCGCGCGGCGCCTTCCCCGTGCGCGACCGGGGGCACGCCGGTGTGGATTAAAGTAGCGGCGCAATGACGCCGGACGATTCCCCGCAAAACCACCCCGGACCCGGCGACGAGCGCCTCGGTCCCGTGGTGCTGAGCGTCGCCGAGCTCACGCGCAGCGCGCGGGAGCTGCTCGAGCGTCGTTTTCCCCTGCTCTGGGTTGCGGGCGAGATTTCGAACCTGCGGCCGGCGGGCTCCGGCCACTGGTACTTCGTGCTGAAGGACGAGCACGCGCAGGTCGACTGCGTGATGTTCCGCGGGCGCAACGCGCTGCTCGACTGGGAGCCGCGCGATGGCGTGCGTGTGGAGGCGCGCGTGCTGGTGACGCTGTACGAGCCGCGCGGCCGGTTTCAATTGAACGTCGAGACGATGCGGCGCGCCGGGCTCGGGCAGCTCTACGAGCGCTTCCTGCGCCTCAAGGAGGCGCTTGGGCGCGAGGGGCTGTTCGACGCCTCGGCCAAGCGGCCGCTCCCCGAGCATCCGCGCCGGATCGGCGTGCTCACGTCGCTGCAGGCCGCGGCGTTGCGCGACGTGCTCACCACGCTCGCGCGCCGCAACCCGTCGATTCCCGTCGTCGTCTACCCGGTGCCCGTCCAGGGCGAGGGCGCCGCCGAGCGCATCGCGCGCATGCTCGCCGTCGCGAGCGCACGCGCGGAATGCGACGTGCTGCTGCTCGTGCGCGGCGGCGGCTCGATCGAGGATCTCTGGGCCTTCAACGAGGAAGCGGTCGCCCGNNACGACGATTGCCGACTTCGTTGCCGACCGCAGGGCGCCGACCCCCACTGCGGCTGCCGAACTCGTCAGTCCGGCGCGCGCCGAGCTGATCGACCGCGTGCAGCGGCTTGCGGCGCGCGCCTCCCGAGAGGCGCAGCGGCGCGTGGAGTATGCGATGCAGGCGGTGGACGCGCTCGCGCGCCGGCTCGTGCATCCCGCGGAACGCCTGCGCGCCTCGCGGCAACTGCTGGCACAGCTCTACGCACGGCTGAGCTTGGGCGTCGGGCGGCGGCTGGATGCGAGCACCGCGCGCGTCGCGCTCGCAAGCGCCCGGCTGCAGAGCCTCGACCCGACCGCCGTGCTCTCCCGCGGTTACTCGATCACGCGCGCGGCATCCGGCGCGGTGCTGCGGGATGCCTCCCAGGTCAGCGCGGGCGAGCGGCTCGTGACGGCGCTGGCGAAAGGCTGGATCGAGAGCGAAACCGTGCGCACCTCCACACCACACGACCGGGAACC
>DKBI01000342.1:12678-15154 GCA_002451175.1 Betaproteobacteria bacterium UBA6904 | reverse complement strand
GGCGGCGACCGCGGCGATGATGCAAACCCGCGGGGCGTTCGCCGCGCGCGAGGTATCCGGGAATAGAATTTGCTCCATGCAAGGGTGATGCGCCAAGGCGGTTTCCGAGGATTATAGGCAGAGCGACCCCGATGTCTTCACGTTTGCGCTACGTTCCGCGATCGTTTCTCGCGCTCCTGCTGGCGGGCTTTGGACTGGTTGCCCTGCCTCTCGTTGCGGCACTGCTCTGGGCGGCTTGGAACACTGACCTGCTTGCCCAGCGGGGAACGCGAGCGGTTCTCAACGCCGCTGAGGAGGCGCGGACGAGCCGGGCGCTGGTGAACCGGATCGGGTCGATCGAGCGTCTTGCCAACCAGATCGCAGTGCAGCCTGATGCGGAGCTACTTGCGGATCTCGCACGTGCTCACGCGAGCGTGCGTTCCGCGGCCGAAGATCTGCGCCGCCTCCGGCTCGGGGGCGAGCAGCGGCGAGCGCTCGAACAAACCCTCTTGCTGGAGCAGACGCTGGTCGAGCGGCTCGCCGCAGCGCCGCCTGGCGGTCTTCCATTGGACGAGATCTCGATGCAGGCGCGGGAGCTCGCACAGGGTGCGTCCGGGGTGCTGGCGATCAGCTCGCAGCTTGCCGACCAGGAGACCGAGCGCCTGCGCGCGGAGGCGGGCGACCTGCACAGGGAGTTGTTCTGGCTGGTCGGCGTGGCGCTCGCGGTAGCGCTCGCGATCGGTCTGGTGCTGGCGCGCGTCATCGTACGGCCCGTGGCGCAGCTGGACGAAGCAATCCGGCGTCTCGGGCGCGCCGACTTTGAGAAGCCGATTCGCGTGAACGGCCCCGGCGATTTCGAACAGATCGGTGAGCGCCTGGATTGGTTGCGACGGCGATTGACCGAGCTCGAGGCGGAGAAGACCCGGTTCCTGCAACACCTGTCACACGACCTGAAGACACCGCTGACGGTGCTGCGGGAAGGCACCGAGCTGCTGCACGACCAGATTGCAGGGCCCCTGACGCCCGAGCAGCACCAGTTGGCCGTCATGCTGCGCGACAACAGCATTAAGCTCCAGACCATGATCGAGGACCTGCTCGACTACCAGCGGGCGCTGCACTCGGCAGCGACGCTGAACGTCGAGCCGGTCTCGCTCGAACCCCTACTGCGCGACACGGTGCGCGCGCACGGGTTCGAGGCAAACGCCAAGGGCCAGCGCCTGGTGCTGCAGGCCGCGCCAGCAACGGTGTGGGCCGACGGCGCCAAGCTGCGCTCGGTCGTCGACAATCTGGTCGGCAATGCGATCAAGTTCACCCCCAATGGCGGGACGATCACCATTCTTGCGCGCGAGCGGCGCAGCGACGTCCAGATCGATGTGATCGATACCGGACCGGGCGTGCTTGCCGAGGAGCGTGAAGTCATCTTCGACGCGTTCTTCCGGGGCCGGGCAGGCCACACGAGCCGCGGCGGCGGAACTGGCCTCGGACTCGCGATCGCGCGCGATTTCGTAAAGGCGCATGGCGGCAATATCGACGTAATCGTCGCCGCGCCGGGCGGGCATTTCCGCGTGGCGCTGCCCAAACAGCGAGTGCCCGATGGTTTGGAGGCCGCGGCATGAGAGCCGCGCTGCTGATCGTTCTGGCCATTGGCGGTTGCGCCACCGCGCCGGCGCCTCCGGACGAAGGCGCTGCGCTCGGCGAGGTCATCCGATCGACCGTCGAGGCGATTCGTGCGTCGCCCGCTGATCAGAAGAAGCTCGTCGAGCGCGCGCGCGACGCCTACGCGGCGCGCCCGGGTGACGCGGCGAGCCTGCGCTTCGCCCTGTTGCTCGCGCATCTGCCGCCGCCGATGCGGGACGAAGAGTGGGCGCTCAGCCTGCTGGCGCCGGTGCAGGCGCGGCGACCGGCGACGCCTTTCGTGGACTTTGCCCTCCTGCTGGGTGAGCAGATTGGGGCACGCCAGCGCGCGGCTCGCGAGAGCGCGGAAGTGCTGCTGCGGGAGACTGATTTGCGCCGCGCGGGCGAGGGCCGCGAGGACGCATTGCGCCGCAGGTTGGAGGCGTTGCAGTCGATCGAGAATCGGGAGGCGGCGCTGCTGCGCCGGCAGGCCGAGGCGCTGCGCGCCGGCGAGCAGCGCGAGGAGCTCCTGCGCCGCCAGATCGAGGGCTTGCGGGCGACCGAGCGCAGCCTGCTCGAGCGCGAGGAACGGCTGGGTGGGGGGCTGAAGTGAGCGCGTTGCCGGCTCCCCTGCCGAGAATCCTCGTGGTCGACGACGACCGGGATGTGCTGCAGCTCATCGCCATGCGCCTGACCCGCGCGGGCTATCGGGTGAGGGCGGTTGAATCCGCTGAGGCCGCGCTGGCCAGTCTGGCCATGGAGCGACCGCAGCTCGTCGTCACCGACCTGCGCATGCCCGGCATTGACGGCATGGCCCTGTTCGATCTGATTCGCAACGAGGCGCCGGGACTACCCGTGGTCATCCTGACCGCGCATGGGACGA
>DKBI01000342.1:0-12662 GCA_002451175.1 Betaproteobacteria bacterium UBA6904 | reverse complement strand
CTCGACGAAATCGGCGACATGCCCTTGCTGTTGCAGGTGAAGCTGCTGCGCGCGCTGGAGGATCGGGCAGTCCGACCGGTCGGATCGAACGACGCCGTTCCGGTGGACGTGAGAATACTGTCGGCCACGCATCGCCGGCTCGAGGAGCGGATTGCCTCAGGTGAGTTCCGTGAGGACCTCTTCTACCGCCTCAACGTGGTCAAGCTGACGCTCCCGGCGCTCGCCGAGCGCCGAGAGGACATCCCGCTGATCGCCCGCCATTACCTCGCTCGGCTCGGCGAGCGGTATGGCCGTCCGGGCATCACGCTTGCGCCGGAGGCGGTGGAGGCACTCGTCGTGGCGCCGTGGCCTGGCAACGTGCGACAACTCGTCAATGTGCTCGAGCAGGCGGTGGCGCTGTCGCCAGCGGAGGTCATCGCGGCCCCGCTGATTGCGCAGGCGCTAGAGACCAGTGCCGCTCCGCTCGCGCCATTGGACGAAGCGCGACGCGCCTTCGAGCGCGACTACCTGGTGCGGATCCTCAAGATCACCCGCGGCAGCATGGCGCAGGCGGCGCGTCTCGCCGGTCGCAACCGCACGGAGTTCTATCGTCTCCTCGATCGCCACAGACTGGATCCCGCAGCCTTCAAGCTGTCGCCCGGAGGCGACGCCGAGAGCCCTTCGACCGCCCAGACCAGCCGCGACAGCGGCTGAGGGTCCGGTCGCGTCGCGGCAGTCTGCCTTTTTTTCGAAGGAACGTTGGATTTCCTCGGCGCTGGCGATGCGCCTGGCACGGCGCTTGCTGGCTTCACGACCAGGAGGTGGTCATCGCATGCGCCGCGACGGGCGAAATCAGGGAATCGCGCATTGGCTTCACGCGCTGGGCGGGCTGCTGCTTGCCGCCACAGTCGTGGTCGGAGCGGGCGGCAGTCTTTACCTGCTCCTTGATCCATCCCGCACCCCTGCGGAAGCCGGGTCGTCCGGCGTGCCCGGCAGTCTCGTCGCGGGCATGGTGCTGACGGCCGCGGTCGCGGCAGGCGTGGCGGCGAGCACACGCCAGACCGCCAGGCGTCGGAATCTGACCCTCTACCTGCTGGCGGCTGCCGGGGCGTACTACATCGTTCAAATCGTGCGCATTGGATGGAGGTAGTCAGCGACGCGCAACCCGCATTCGATACGCGATTCGATTCCCCCTAGGGCCCGCCTCCCCCAACTCAACCAGCGGGCCCTCTTTTTTTTGGAACGGCTCACTCCGTGCCGTACTTGGTTTCGATGTGGATACCAACCTCGCGCAACATCGGGGTCGGGAGAACGCCGCCCGCACACACAATGACGGCCTCGTTCTTCAGGACGATCACCTGCTCGTTCTGACGCAACTCGACGTCCTCCTCCCCAATGTGCTGCACGATGGAATTGAGGAGAACCGTCAGTCGTCCCGCTGTCTGCGCCGCCACAAGGCGTTCGCGATTCCGATCCTTCAAACGCGACCAGGTCTCGCCCCGGTATGAGAGCGTTGCCCGCGCGCCCGGCTCCGCGGCAACCGCGATAGCCGCTTCCACGGCGCTGTCCCCGCCACCGACGATGAGCACGTGCCGATCCCGGTACTGCTCGGGATCGACGAGCCGGTAGACGACTTTCGGCAGCTCCTCCCCGTCGACACCGAGTTTCCGCGGGGTGCCGCGCCGCCCGATCGCGAGCAGGACACAGCGCGCCTGGTGCTCCGCGCGCGTCGTTCTGACCACATAGCCTCGATCCACGGCGACGATGCGCTCGACGCGCTCGGAAAACTGGATGGGCACGCCGCATCGCGCCACGACAGCTTCCCAGAATTCCAGCAGGGATTCCTTGTTGCTCGCCTTGAGACGGACCTGCCCGATGAGCGGCAGTGTGAGGGCCTGCGTCATGACGACCTTGTTGCGCGGGTAATGGAAGACCGTTCCGCCCAGCGAGTGCTCCTGGTCCAGAGTCACGAAGCGCAGCTTGTGCTCGATCGCAGCCAGGGTCGCTGACAGGCCAGCCGGCCCTGCGCCGACAATGACGACGTCGAGTTGCCCGGTGCGTGCTCGGTTGCGCGCGATCGCCTCGATCGCCTGGCGACCCTGCTCGGCGGCTTTGCGAATCAATCCCATGCCACCCAACTCGCCGGCGATGTAAACCCCGGGCACATTGGTCTCGAAATCTGGCTTCACATACGGTATGTCGATGCCCCGCCGGGCGGTGCCGAACACCAGGCGGATGGCCTCGGTCGGGCAGGCGGCGGCACAGGCGCCATGGCCGATGCAAACCGTGGGATTCACGATGCGCGCCTTGCCATGGACGATGCCCAGCGTTTGCTCTGGACAGGCGCGCGTGCAGGCTCCTGATCCCATGCACACGCGCGGATCCACCACGGGGTGCAGGCTGACCGGCTCGGTCAGCCCGGCTTCGCTCGTGCGGCGCAGGCAGGCCCGCGCCCACGCTTCGCGGTGCCTGCGGTGGCGCACGTGCAGCCACAGCGCCGCCAGAAGCGGCGTGATGTAGCTGGCCCAGAGCGACAGGTCGGTCATCTGTCCGCGCGTGAGTTCGCGGCCGCGTCGACGGCGCCGTCGTCACCATGCGGCGGCCGCACGATCTTGCGCCAGTCGAGCGGCACATGACAGCGCTCGCAGCGCGGCCCCAGGCTGCCGAAATGGACGTCGTCGCGCTTGATGTGGCAGGCCCCGCAGGCCGGCGGCACCTGCGGCTTCTCCCGCAGGGGAACCGCATGGCAGGCCAGGCAGGTGGTTCTAGCGTGGGCGCCTTCCAATCGGAATCGCGTGCGGCGATCGTGGTCGAAGGACGCGCCCTTCCACGCCTTCGCATCGTGGCATTGGGCGCAGTTCCGGCCGAGCCGCGCTCGGTGGATGTCGTCCTTGGCATGGCATGCCACGCAGTCCGGGGCTGCGTCACGGAAGGCGGGCGTCAAGTGGCATTGCCGGCAGGGCACGTCGGCGTGGCGGTCGCGCAGCGGGAATCGCGAGCGGGCATGGTCGAAGCGCGTGTCGCGCCACCCGTCTTCCCGATGGCAGTCCACGCAACGGGATCCCAGCTGTCCCTTGTGGCGGTCGTCCTTCTCGTGGCATGCGCGGCACTCTGAGCGCAACGGCTCGCCATAGAGCGGGCCTCGGTGGCAGGCGTCACAGGCGATGCGTCCATGAGCGCCGCGCAGCGGATACCGTGTGTCGCGCTCGTGCCGGAAGCGCAGCGTCTTCCAGCCGTCTTCCATGTGGCAGGTCTCGCATCGTGCACCATAGCGCCCCTGATGACCGCGGGCACGATCGTCGGCGGCGTGGCAACTGGCGCAGGGAACCGGGGCTCCCGGCCGGAACTGCGCGTCGCGGTGGCACTGCTCGCAACGCGTCTGCCGGTGGCGGCCACGGAGGTCGAAGCGCGTATCGCGATCGTGGTCGAACCGACTCGCTTTCCATCGCGCTTCCGTATGGCACGCCGCGCATTTCTCGCCCAGTGCGCCTTTGTGCACGTCATCCTTGCGATGGCAGGCCTGGCAGGCTGTCGGCAGTTTGTCGTCATGCAGCGCGCCACGGTGACACGTATCGCATCGCACGATCCGATGGCGATCGCGGAGCGGGAAATGCGTGTCACGATCGTGCTGAAACGTCGGTGCCTTCCAGTCGGCGGCATCGTGGCAGCTGCCGCAGCGGACGCCAAAGCGCCCCTTGTGGGCGTCGTCCTTGCGATGGCAGCTCAGGCAGTCGAGTGGCGCGTCGGCGAACGTCTTGTCGACGTGGCAGCTCCTGCACGGCGCGCGTGCATGGCGTTGCAGCAGCGGGAAACGGGTCTTCGCGTGATGAAACGTGGTCGAGCGCCAGGAATCGGCGTCGTGACAGCGCGCGCAATCGGCCCCCAGGCGCGCGCGATGCACGTCGTCCTTGCGGTGGCAGGCGGCGCAATCGGACGGTGCGTCCCGATGGCGTGTGCCGGCACGATGGCAGCCGGCGCAGGCCGCGGCGGCATGGCGGCCGCGCAGGACAAAGTCGCTGGTGGCGTGATCGAACCGCTTCTCGTCGAGTTGCACGATTTGCGCGTCCCGCCCCCGGTGCTCGGTATGGCAGGCTCGGCACTCGCGCTGCGGGATGCGACCATGGTAGCCGGCGCGCTCCCGAACGTCGCGCGCCACGGCTTTGTGGCAATCGAGACAGAGGCGAGGCTGCGCCGATCGGTCGAAGCGCACGTGACACCGGCTGCAGTCGGACTCGACCTTGGCGTGTCCCTGGATGACCTTGCCGGGCATCAGCGCGGACTCCAGCCCCTCGCCGTGCGCCGGCGTGTGACCGACAACGGTGGCGAACGCAATGAGCATGGCCGCCGCGCGGGTGATGGACTCAATACGCGTGAACGGCCACGACATGGACGACGGCTGTGATCGCGAGCAGGCAAAGGAACGGGATGTGCACGACGTGCCAGAGCGCGAACAATTGCTCGTAGGTGGCGAAGTGGGCGGCCTGCTGTGCAGCAGCGAGCGTGCGATCGATCGCGCGTAGCAGGGCGTCGAGCGATTCCGGAGTCGGCGCCGCATGCGGGTGCGCAGGGCTGTTCGAGCCTGCGGTGCGCCGGAGAAGGCGCGAGGTCGAGATCCGGCGCGGGCCGAGGTACAGCGCGTGCACCAGGCGTCCCGGCAGGTGCGGTGGCGCCGTCGCCGCGGCGTCCAGGAACGCCTGAATGTGGCTGCGGAGCTGTGGAAGGCCCTGCAGCCCCGGCTCCAATGCGCGCAGTTCCTCCGTCAGGGTTGCCTGCGCCTCCTGCAGCGACGATCGGCACCCGTAGAGGCCTCGATGAATGTGCCGGTACAGAAATCGGCCCACCATGCCGCTGATCACGACGAGGAGCATGGAACCGAGCGCCACGCCCGCGTTGAAGGAGCCGAAGCGGAACGAGGCGTGAAAGAGGATCAGCAGCGGGCCCAGCGCGCCGCCGATCATGTGCGCCATGAACCAATGCTTGAGGCGTCCCCAGTTCTGCATGAGGCGCAGGCGCTTGCGCAGCGGATACAGCAGCAACGCGAGCATCATCACGCCGCCGGTGACGCCCAAGGCGTAGCCGATGGCTGACCCGGGCCGGTAAAGCGGTTGCCACGCGATCGCCCAGGCGCCAGCCACCGTCGCCACCGAGCAGATGGTGGCTGCCGCAAGTCGCCAGGGACCTCGCTGGGGCAGGGTCTGGTGCGCCTGCGTCGGCGCTGCCTCGCGGGTGGCATGGCGCCGAGCAGAAGGTAGGTTCAGTACGGCTGAGGTCGGTTCTGCGGTCATCGGGGCGTGTGGCAGGAAATTTGCAAATGGGCTCGGCATTCAACGTGGCGAACCATCCAGCAAGGTCCGCGCCAGTCCGCCTGCGGCGCCGCACCGATTCTGTTGTCGGATCTCACGGGGTTGCCGGGCTCAATCCAAGGTATTTCAAAATTGCCGCAGCGATTTGTCGCTCTCTGGCGACAGCAGAAACCACGACTAACCAAGGGGTTGACCTGCTCAAGGCAAAAAGCGTCGGGACTCAGCGACATCCGGCGCGACATTCAAAGAGAACTTCAATGTCCCTGCGTCGGTGATCGGGTATGCCCGCGAGTTGGCACGAGATCTGCTGTAGCTCCAACGCGGGTCGGTGCCCGATCCGCGGACGCCGGCGCAAGCGAACGAAAAACCAGGCGAGGGAGATCAGAAGCCATGAACTGCAAGGTCACGAAGCGCGCGATATTGGCCGGCCTGCTGCTGGGCCTCGGCATCCAGTCGAACTTCGCGGGAACGATTACCGGTTCCGCCCACGACTTCACCGCGAAATCCTGGTCGGGCGGGCGAATCTGCGTCGCGTGTCACGCCCCGCACAACACCAACACGTCAGTCACCGATGCGCCGCTCTGGACGCACGCACTGTCGACGGCGACCTACACGCTCTACTCGAGCGCGACGCTCAACGCGACGATGGGCCAGCCCAGCGGCCTGTCCAAGCTCTGCCTCTCATGTCACGACGGCACGGTGGCGGTCGACAGCTTCGGCGGCGCCACCGGCTCCACGATGGTCGCGGCATCGAGCAATGTCGGAACCGCGCTGAACAACGACCATCCGATCGGCTTTACCTACAATTCCGCGCTGGCCACCGCCGATGGCTCGCTGCACGATCCCAGCGTCAAGTCGATCACGATCGGATCCGGCGGGCAGACCAAGACCGGAACCCTTAAGGCGACGATGCTGTACAACGACAAGCTCGAGTGCTCGTCCTGCCACGACGTGCACAACACGTTCAATGCGCAGACCAGCAAGCTGCTCAAGGTGAGCGACGCGGGCAGCGCGATCTGTCTCGCCTGCCACAACAAGTAATCGGCGCGGCGAGCCCACGTGTCGATGATGGGGGAGCGCCCGAGCATCCGAAGCCTCGCGTGCGCCTTGCTGAGCGCGGCGCTGTGCGGTTGCGCCAGCGCACCGCGCGAGGCGCCCCCGCTGCGCGAGGCGGTGTTCTACCCGCCGCCGCCGGATGCGCCGCGCATTCAGCACCTGGCAACGTTCGCGAGCGAGCAGGACGTCGCGGCGCCGGCGAGCGAATTCGCGCGCTTCGTCGTGGGCGAGGAACGCGATCGCCAGGCGTTGCGCCAGCCGTACGGCGCCGCGCTGTACGACGGCAAGCTCTACGTCGCCGACAGCAAGGCACCGGGACTTGCGGTCTTCGACATCAAGGGCCAGCGGTTCACGGTCCTCAGCGGCGCGGGACGGGGCCGCATGAAGCGGCCGATCAACGTCTCCATCGACCGCGACGGCACCAAGTACGTCACCGACACGGGCCGCGACCTGATCCTGGTGTTCGATCGAGACGATCAGTTCGTGAACGCGCTCGGCGAAGACGGCCGGATGCGGCCTGTCGACGTCGCCGTCACGGACGAGCGTCTCTATGTGGTGGACATTCGCAACCATCGCGTGGAGGTGCTCGACAAGCGTTCCGGGAGGCCGCTGTTTCACTTCGGGCGGCCCGGGTCGGCGCCGGGTGAGTTCTTCCATCCGACCAACATCGCGATCGGCCCGGATGGCGACGTGTACGTGGTCGATACGAGCAACTTCAGGGTCCAGCGATTTTCGGCCGACGGAAGCTTCGTGCGCGGTTACGGCGAGGCGGGCGTCACGCCGGGGCGATTTGCGCGGCCGAAGGGCGTCGCCCTGGACCGGGCGGGGCGCCTGTACGTCGTCGACGCGGCGTTCCAGAACGTCCAGTTGTTCGATGACGCAGGTCGCCTGTTGCTGAATTTCGGAGAGCCGGGGCAGGGTCTCGACGGGCTCAATCTGCCGACCGCCTTGCGCATCGATTACGAGAGCGCAAGCCTGTTCCGGCAACGGGCGGCTCCGGATTTCGAGATTGAATACGTCATCCTGGTCGTAAGCCAATTCGGTCCGAACAAGGTCGACGTGTTCGGTTTCGGCAGGCGTCGCGGCATCGTGTACCTGCCCGATGACAGGCCCGCGGCCCGTGTGGCGGCGAGCGGGCCGTCGAGCCAGCCCGTGCAGTGACGCTTGAGCCGCCGCCAACGCACCGGCGCGGCGCTGTTCGGCATCTGCACGCTCTGCGCGGGCGGCAGCGGGGCTCAGGAGGTCGCGCCTTTCCGGCTCCTGGGGATCGATGGCAGCGCGTCGGTGCGGTTCCTTCGCGACGACTTCGGCACCGGTCTGCCCGCGGCGGCGGGCGCGCCCGCCTCTCGAATGCGCCAGACGCTCACGGACCTTCGCACCGAAGTCTTCGTCATGACGCACAGCTACGTCTACCATCCGAACTTCCTCCTCCTCGACGTCGGCGGCGGCCCCGTGCTGCAACAGGGGCGTTTCGCGACCGAGGCCGGTGAGACACGATCCGGCGGCACGCTCTACAATTTTCTGGGTCGGGCGACCTTGCTGCGCGACAAACCGTATCGCGGTTCGCTGTTTTTCGAGCACCTCAACCCGACGCTCAGCCTGGGACTCGGCCAGGTCATGAGCCAGGAGTCCCGTCGGCTCGGCTTCGATGTTGCCCTGCTGGAGCCGTTCACGCCCGTTCCCGTGCTGCTGGACGCATCGCGTTCTGAATTTCGCGGACGCGGCACCGACCGCATCATCGACGACCGGATCGACCGGGTGACCGTGCGCGCAAGCCGCTCGTTCGGCGCGCTGGGCATGACGCAGCTCCACTATCAGGCGGCCGAGCAGGACTCGCGCAGCGGCAGCCCCAATCTGCCGATCCAGGGGTCGACCTCGAGCACCCGGAGCGCATCCCTCGACACGCGGCTTCAGTTCGGCGCGAATCGCAACATCCACCTCGTGAACCTGGTCTCGTGGAACGCGCAAGCGTACCGGCTGGAGTCAGGGGCCGTGCCGGACCGCAGGGACGCACGGTTCCTGCTTGATCTCGTCGCCGCGCACAGCGCCGCGACGCAGAGCTTCGCAACGCTGGAATCGAGCAGCAGCGACCAGGGTGCGCTGACCTCGACGCGGCGCACCGGAACGGCGGGCGTCCGCTTCGCGCCGACGGCGCAGCTGTCCGGCAGCCTGAGCGCGCGCAGCGAATCCAATCGGACTACGGAATTCGATTCTGGCACATGGGGTACGGAGGGCAGCGCGCGCTTCGAACGCAGGCTGCCGGTCGGCACGCTGCAGGCCAGCTACGCCGCGCGCTACGAGCGAGTCGACCAACAGAGTCGCGTGCCGCAGACGACGGTCGTCGGCGAGCGCATGGCGCTGTCGGGCACGGCGTTGGTGCCGCTTGCCCGGCCGCGTGTGATTGCCGGGAGCGTGACCCTGAGCAACGAGCCGCGCACGCAGACATTCGTCGAGGGACTCGACTACGTGCTCTCGGTGGTCGGTGTCGAGACGCGCGTACAGCGCCTGATCGGCGGCAATATCACCGATGGACAGACCGTCCTCGTCGACTACGCCTGCGACGTGGGGGGCACGTACGCCTTCAGCCAGTTCCACCAGACGGTGAACCTCAGCTGGAACGCGACGCGGGCCACCAGTGTGTACTTTCGCGCGGTCGGGGCCTCGCCGCGTCTGGAATCCGGAATCCCGACATTTCAGCTCAACGAGGTGCGTGGCCGCACGGTCGGCGCGCGCACGGATCTGCCGCTCGGATTCGGGCACGAAGCGCTCGTCGGTGGCAGCATCGAGCACGAGAGCCGCAGGGAAACGGTCTCGCCCTATCGGCGCTCGAGCGCCGATCTGTACGCGCAGATCGAGGATCCGTTTGTCGGCATCGGGAGCATCCGCGTCACCGGCCGGCGGTCGAAGGTGCTCTACGATCACCCGGGAAACGACGTCGATCTGCGCGGAATCGACGTCCGCTATGCCACGCGCCATCCACTCGGCATCGAGCTCTCCGGCGATGTCGGCCTGGAGCGCGACAAGGGCGGCGCCACGCCGCGCAGCCGTACCTTTGCCGCGATGCGCGCGCAGTGGCGCTACCGGCAGGCGACCCTGTCCGCCGAGCTCACGCAGGTCAAGGAGCAGCAGGGCGCGATCAACCGCACCCGTTCCGCGGCGCAATTGACTTTCCGGAGGGACTTCTGACGACGCAACGCGCGGGGTTGGCCTCGATGATGCTCGGCATGCTGGTCGGCTGCGCGCAGCCGGCGAAGGTGCCGGAGAACCCGGCGCCGCTGGTCTGGCCGCCTGCGCCCGCTGCCGCGCGCCTCGTGCATGTCGGCACATTTTCGCGCCCCGACGACCTCGGGATCCGGAAGGGTGCGCTGCAACGATTGGCCGACATCCTGTTCGGAGGCTCGGAGGCGCGTCTCGTGCGTCCAATGGCCGTGGCGGTTGTCGGCACGACACTCTACGTTGCGGACCCCGGCGCCAAGGGGGTGCACCGATTGGATCCGGCCACCGGAGCGTACGCGCTCGTCGCCCGCGAGCACGGCGCGCCGCTGCCCTCTCCCGTCGCGCTCGCGCGCGGCGAAGGCGGCGACATCTACGTTTCGGACTCGGCGCTCGGCAAGGTTCTGCTGATCCGCGCGGGCGCCAAGCACGCCGTGCCCGTCGCGCTTGGTGCGCCGCTGCGGCAGCCGACGGGCATCGCCTACGATCCGGTAACGCGTCGCCTCGCCGTCGTCGATACGGCGGCGCATCGCGTGCTGTACTTCGATGCGCAGGGCGCGCTGTCGGCCGCGGTTGGCCGGCGCGGAACGGGCGCTGGCGAGTTCAATTATCCGACCCATCTCTGGCGCGCGGCGGACGGCCGGTACTACGTCACCGATTCGCTCAATTTCCGGGTGCAGATTCTCGACGACCAGGGCACCGTCATCGGGCAGTTCGGGAGGGCCGGCGACGCATCCGGCGACCTGGCGCGGCAGAAGGGCGTGGCAACGGATCGCTTCGGTCACGTCTACGTCGTGGATGCGCTGTTCGGCGCCTTGCAGATCTTCGATGCGTCGGGCCGGTTTCTGCTGTCGGTGGGCGAGATCGGATCCGGCCGCGGCGAATTCTGGCTGCCCACCGGCCTGTTCATCGCCGACGACGACACGATCTACGTCGCCGATTCCTACAACCGCCGCGTGCAGATGCTGCGCTACGTCGGGGGAGCGCAGTGAAGATCGCGCCGATCCTGCGGCTCGTCGTGCTCTTGCCCGCGCTCGGCGTCGTCGCGCATGCGCCTGCCGCACTCGTCGATACCCGGCACAACCTTTCGGCGAGCGGGCCCGGCGCGGTCCGGGCCGTGAGCGAGACGCAGGTCTGCATCTTCTGCCATGCGCCGCACAACAGCGCGCCGACGGCGCCGCTGTGGAATCGCCGCGCCCCGGGAAGCACCTACACGCCCTACGCGAGTTCCACGCAGCGGGCGCTGACCGGCCAGCCGACCGGCGCCTCGCTCCTGTGCCTCAGCTGCCACGACGGCACGATCGCGCTCGGCGACGTTCTGACGCGCGCCGCGCCGATCAGCATGTCGGGCGGCGTGACCATGATGCCCGCCGGCGCCAGCCGCCTGGGCACGGACCTGTCGGATGATCATCCGATCTCCTTCGCCTACACGGCGACGCTGTCGACGACCCGCGGCGAGCTTGCGAATCCCGCAACGCTCACGGGCCGGGTGCGCCTCGACGCGACCGGCCGGCTGCAATGCACGTCGTGCCACGATCCGCACGACGACACCAACGGCAAGTTCCTCGTCGTGCCGAACGTCGCGTCCGCGCTGTGCCAGACGTGCCACCTGAAGAATTACTGGTCCGGCAGCGACCATCGCAATTCGACTGCGTCATGGAATGGCGCCGGTCCAAACCCCTGGCCGCACACCTCGTGGAACTCGGTCTCTTCCAACGCCTGCGAGAACTGCCACCGGCCGCATTCCGCCGGGGGGAAGGCGCGCCTGCTGAACGCGGCAGCCGAGGAAGACAACTGTTATCCCTGCCACAACGGCAACGTGGCGCGGAAGAACGTCCAGTCGGAATTCGGCAAGCTGTCCATCCACCCGCTGGCCTCGACGAGCGGCACGCACGATCCCGCGGAGCCGGCGGTCTCGGCCACGCGGCACGTCGAATGCGCGGACTGTCACAATCCGCACGCGGCGCGCGCGGCCGCCGGCACGCCATCGGGCGCACTCCTCGGGGTTCGCGGGGTAACCATCGCTGGCGCGGAAGTCAATCCCGTGGCGTCCGAATACCAGATCTGCCTGCGCTGCCATGGCGACAGTCCGGGCAAGCCGACGCCGCGGACGCGGCGCCAGATCGCGCAGGACAACGTGCGCCTCCAGTTCGACACGCTCAATCCCTCCTATCACCCGGTCGCCGGTGTGGGCAGAAATCTCAACGTTCCGAGTCTCATCGGACCGACGTGGTCGGTGTCCAGCCTGGTCAGGTGCGCGGACTGCCACAACAACAATGCCGGGCCCGGCGCCGGCGGCAGCGGCCCGGCGGGGCCGCATGGTTCCACCTACGCTTCGCTTCTCGAGCGGCCGTACGTCACCGTCGACAACACGCCGGAAAGCGCGGCCAATTATGCGCTGTGCTACAAGTGCCACGGCCGCAGCACGTTCATCACCGAAGGCGGCGCGTTTCGGTATCACATGAAACACGTGGTGGAGTACCGCACGCCGTGCAACGTCTGCCACGATCCGCACGGCATCTCCGCAACCCAGGGCAATGCGACGAACAACAGCAAACTGATCAATTTCGACATCTCGGTCGTGACGCCCAGCGCATCGGGGCAGCTGCGCTTCGAGTCGCTGGGGCAGAACACGGGGCGCTGCTATCTGACGTGCCACGGCAAGGACCACGCGCCCAAGAGTTACTAGGTTCCCTGCAAGGGGGCGCTTGCCTCGCGCCCCGCGGTGCGCGCCAGCGGCCCGGCCGTCGGATCAGCCGCTTCGCCTCGGATGCGGTGGCCGGCTTGCACCCGAGAAACCACCGCATCCGATGCGGTGGGCCGGGCCTGTCACACCGCGATCGGCGCCTTGATCGCCGGGTGCGGGTCGTAGTCCGAGAGCGTGAAATCCTCGTAGCGGAAGCCGTCGAGCTCGCGCACGTCCGCGCGGAGCCGCATGCGCGGGAACGGGCGCGGGGCACGCTCGAGCTGCGCGCGCGCCTGGTCGAGATGGTTCACGTACAGATGCGCGTCACCCAGCGTGTGGACGAATTCCCCGGGCTTCAATCCCGTGATCTGCGCCACCATGAGCGTCAGCAGCGAGTACGAGGCGATGTTGAACGGCACGCCGAG
>DKBI01000145.1 GCA_002451175.1 Betaproteobacteria bacterium UBA6904 | reverse complement strand
GTATTTGCAGGACAGGAAGGTGAAATAAGTCACGCGCGGCCTTGGCCCTGTGCTGGGAAAATGAGACATATTGCTTTCTCGCAGGAGCCGTTGCCATGCACGGCCGCCTTTCCGAAAACGACGTCTCCAACCTGATCAACGTCGAAAACGCCGACGAGGTCCGGGACGCCGTGCTCGGCATTCTCGCGGCGCGCTACCCCGGGGCGGATTTCAGCCGGCTGCAGGTGGTCTTCGAGCACGTCAAGGCCATGTACGCCGGCCGCTTTCCCGGCCTGCTCGCGAGCGACACGCTCTACCACGACCTGCGCCATGCCCTCGACGCGGCCCTCGCCACGACCCGGCTGATCGACGGCCACGACCGCACGCGGCCGGAGGCCGAGCGGCTCGGCGCGCGCCGCGCCCTGCTCGGGGTGATCATCACCCTGCTGCACGATTCCGGCATGCTGCGGCGCACGTCCGAAAGCAACGTGGAGAACGGTGCCCTGTTCACCAAGGTGCACATCGCGCGCAGCGCCGATTTCATGCTCGAGTACCTGCCGACGCTCGGTCTGGGGTCCGATGCGCCGATCGCCGCTGAGGTGGTGCACTTCACCGGCTACGAGATCGACATCGACCATCTGAGCCTCACCGATCCGCGCGACCGGGTGCTCGGCTGCGTCATCGGCACCGCGGACCTGCTCTCGCAGATGGCGGACCGCACCTACCTGGAGAAGTGCCGCGACTTCCTGTACCCGGAATTCGTGCTGGCAGGGATTGCCCGCTTCACGCGGCCGGACGGGACCGAGGTCGTGAACTACAGCTCGGCAGAGGACCTGCTCGCCAAGACCCCGGATTACTACGACAAGGTCCTGCGCAAGCGCATGGACGGGGCCCTTGGCGGGGTGGACCGCTTCGCCGGCGCGCACTTCGCCGACGGCGACCTCTACCGCACCGAGATTGACACCAAGATGAGCTTCCTGAGGGAGGCCATCGAGAACGCCCGGTTCAACCAGGTGCGCCGGGCGTGCTACTCGCTGTCCGTAGGGGCGCCGCCGCTGGCGCACGCCGCCGCCGGCTGAAGCCGCGGGTCCCCAGACTCCCCGTTCTACTTCTGGACGTGTTCCGCCGGGGCCATGGTGGCCGAGGCGGTCGCGGGATTCACCCCCGCGACGACGAACAGTTCAGTAATCGCCTTGTTGAGCCCCAGGCCCACGGCCACGATCACGGCCGCGTAAACCAGCAACTTCCCCATAAGGGCCTCCGGAATTGATCCTGATTGCGAAATCTTCAGGAAAGAGGCTACCTCATGGAGTAGTTGCTTGACAACAGTACTTTGGTATGGCTAGGCGTCATACCTCGCCGCGGCGGGGCAGCCGCAGCGTCGCCTCCAGCCCTCCGCCCGCCCGGTTGCCGAGCGTGAGCTCGCCGCCATGCGCCCGCGCGATGTTGCGCGCAATGCCCAGGCCGAGCCCGGTGCCGCCGGTTTCCCGGCTGCGCGAGGCCTCGCCCCGGAAGAACGGCTCGAAGGCCTTCTGCAGTTCCGCCTCCGCCATGCCGGGACCGTCGTCGAGCACGCGCACGACGAGTTCGCTCGCGCCGTCCTCGACGCGCAGCGTCGCGCGCTCGCCGTAGCGGATCGCGTTGTCCACCAGGTTGCCGAAGCAGCGCCGCAGGGCGATGGGCCGCCCCGGGCAGGGTTGCGCGGCGCGGCCCTCGAGCGTCACGCGCTTGCCCATGTCGGCGTAGTCGTCGCGCAGGCTCTCGAGCAGCGCGTTGAGGTCCACGCGCTGCACCGGCTCCTGCGCGCTCGCGTCGCGCATGAATTCCAGCGTCTGCGTGACCATCGCCTCCATCTCCTCGAGGTCGCGCACGATCTTGGCGCGCTGCGACTCGTCCTCGATCGCCTCCGCGCGCAGGCGCAGCCGCGTGATCGGCGTCTTNNAGGTCGTGCGACATGGCCGTGAGGATGCGCGTGCGGTCGGCGATGAACTGCTGCAGCCGCTTCTGCATGGTGTTGAAGGCGCGCGCGGCGCGCTGCACCTCCGCGGGACCGGTCTCGGCGAGCGGCGCGCGATCGATGTTGTCGCCGAGGTCCTGCGCCGCCGTGGCGAGCACGCGCAGCGGCCCCGTCACCCAGCGCACCGCGACGAGGGACAGCACCACCACCGTGACGAGCAGCACGAGCAGCGTGAGCCCCACGCGCACCGGGATCGCCGCCTCCTGCGGCGTGACGACCGACTCGAAGGTGGCGAGCGTGCCGTCGCGCAGCGCCACCTGCACCGTGAACGAGGCGCTGCCCGGCGGGAATCCCGGGCCGAAGGCGCGTCGGCCCATGTGGTAGCGCATCATCGGCATGTCCGGCGCAGCAGCGCGCTCCCGGTCGCGCCATTCGGCAAACGGCGCGCCGGGCGTGCGGGCGACCACCACGCGCGCGCTCTCGCCGAGGGTGTAGCGCAGCATCGTCGCGAGCATCGAGTGCTGGAAGTCGCTCTCCTCGGAGACCTCCTGCGGCGCCACCGGCGGGCGGTCCAGCGACGCGACGAGCGGCGGGGCGTTGAACACCGCGACCACGCGCCGGCGCTCGCCCGGGGGCAGCGTGTCGAGCAGCGTCACGATGTCGGCGATCTGCTGCGCAAGCCGCATGCCGCCGGCGCGATGCAGCAGCTGCCCGCGCTCGGCGTAGTTGATGTACAGCGTTGCGAGCTGCGCGACGAGCAGCCCGCCCAGCAGCACCAGCACGAGCCGCCCGAAGAGGCTGCGCGGCAGCAGGCGCATCAGCGCTCCAGCTCGACCGGCACGGCGAGCACGTAGCCCTGCCCGCGCACGGTCTTGATGAGGCGCGGTTCGTCGAGATCGTCGCCGAGCCGGTGGCGCAGGCGGCTCACCTGGAGGTCGATGGTGCGCTCGAGCGGATCGGCCTCGCGCCCCTTGGCGAGCAGCATGATCTGGTCGCGCGTGAGGACGTGGTTCGGGTGGCTGAGCAGGATGCGCAGCAGCTGGTACTCGGAGCCGCTCAGCGCGGTGACGACGCCTTCCGCCGACACCAGGTGGCGCGCCGCGGTGTCGAGCGTCCAGCCGGCGAAGCG
>DKBI01000255.1 GCA_002451175.1 Betaproteobacteria bacterium UBA6904 | reverse complement strand
CCGCGGGGCTCGCGCCGTGATCCTGGTGCAGCACCACGGGAATGTCGGGGTACGCCTCCACCGCCGCCTCCACCAGCTTGCGCAGGAACGCCTCGCCCGCGTACTTGCGCGCGCCGGCCGACGCCTGCAGGATCACCGGGCTTTGCGTGCTTTCGGCCGCCTGCATGATGGCCTGGATCTGCTCCAGGTTGTTGATGTTGAAGGCCGGCACGCCGTAGGCGTGCTCCCCGGCGTGGTCCAGCAGCTGTCGAAGGGAGAGGAATGCCATGCGGGTCGGGTCTCCTAGCCTTTGTCGAGGGCGAGTTTGCGGCGCTCCATGAGGCGCCAGATCATCGGCGTGAAGATGAGCTGCATGGCCAGGTCCATCTTGCCGCCCGGACAGACGATGGTGTTCGGCCGCGACATGAACGAGTCGTGCAGCATGGTGAGCAGATACGGAAAGTCGATGCCGCGCGGACTGGCGAAGCGGATGACGAGAAAACTCTCGTCCGCGGTCGGGATCTGGCGCGCGATGAACGGGTTCGAGGTGTCGACGATCGGCACGCGCTGGAAGTTGATGTGCGTGCGCGCGAACTGCGGCGTGATGTAGTGGACGTAGTCGGGCATGCGCCGCAGGATCGTGTCGGTCACGGCCTCCGTCGAGTAGCCGCGCGCCGCGCGGTCGCGATGCAGCTTCTGGATCCACTCGAGGTTNNCGTCCGTGTCGCCGGGCAGTTCCGCCCAGGGCGTGAAGGTGCCGGGCGCCTGCCCGTAGGGAGCCGCCTCCTCCTCGTCGTGCAGGTACTTGCGGGTCCGCCCGCGGCCGGACTCGCCGTAGGCGCGAAACAGCGCCTCCAGCTCCTCGAAGAGATTGTTCTCCGGGCCGAAGTGGCTGACGTGCTGATTGCCGCGCGCCAGCTCCTCGGCCATCTTCTGCTTCATTTCCGCGCGGTTGTAGCGGTGGAAGGCGTCGCCCTCGACGAAGGCCGCCTTGACGCCTTCGCGGCGGAAGATCGCGTCGAACGTCCGCATGACCGACGTGGTTCCGGCGCCGGAGGAGCCGGTGATGGAAATGATGGGATGCCTGGCGGACATGCCTGCTCCTTCAGCTGCCGTTGGCGGCACGGAACAGCCCGCGCGCGCCGAAGAGCGGCGCATCGTAGGGCCGCTCGTTGTAGTCGCGGTGGTAGGACTCGATGCGCTCGACCTCGCGCCGGGCGCCGAACACGAATCCCGACCGCTGGTGCAGCGCCTGCGGCTCGACCTCGAGCACCGGGCCGAAGCTGGTGCTGGCGCGCCCGCCCGCCTGCTCGATCACCATGCCGATCGGGTTCGCCTCGTAGAGCAGCCGCAGCCGCCCGGAGCGCGCCGTCTCCCGGGTGTCGCGCGGATACAGGAACACGCCGCCGCGCATCAGAATGCGGTGCGCCTCGGCGACGAGCGAGGCGATCCAGCGCATGTTGAAGTCCTTGCCGCGCGGGCCGCTCTTGCCGGCGAGGCACTCGTCCACGTAGCGCTTGACCGCCGGCTCCCAGAAGCGGCTGTTCGAGGTGTTGATGGCGAACTCGCTCGTCTCCTCCGGCACGCGCAGGTTGGGGTGCGTGTAGATGAACTCGCCGATCTCGCGGTCGAGCGTGAAGCCGTGCACGCCGCGGCCCAGCGTCAGCACCAGCATCGTCGTCGGCCCGTAGATCGCGTAGCCCGCGCAGACCTGCCGCGCCCCCGGCTGCAGGAAGGCGCGCTCGTCGTCGCCCGCCACGCCCTCCGGGCANNTCGGGAATGCGATAGGGGGCCTCGAGCTCCTCGGACGCCATGCCCGCCAGATGACCGCCCCACTCGTTGGTGGAGAGAAAGATCTGGTTGGCCAGCACGTCGAGCTTCTGCTGGTCCTCGCCCTGCACGTTGCGCGATCCGGCGCGCCCGTGCACGCCGGCGAGCGCGCCCTTGCCGACGAGGTAGGCGATGCGCTTGCACGCCAGCCGGATGTCGTTGAGCAGCGCGGTGAAGCCCCCGGTGGCGCCGGCGGCCTTGCGCTGCTCGCCGATGATGTACTCGGTGATCGTGGTCTCACGCGGCAGCACGGCGCTCCCCCAGAAGGCGCTCGAGCGCCGGAATGTCGATTTCCTCGAGCGACGCGAGGACGCGGTCGGCGGCGCCGAAATCGTCGCCGGCGTTCCAGCGCGACGGCGTCACCACGGTCGCCAGGCCCGCCGCCTTGGCGGCGCGCAGACCGTTGAGCGAGTCCTCGAACGCGATGCAGCTCGTCGCCGGCAGATGCAGGCTCGCGAGCACGAGGTGGTAGAGCTCGGGTGCGGGCTTCTTCTCGCGCACCTGGTCGCCGCAGGCGATGACGCTGAAGGCGAGGTGCGGCGCCTGCGCGAGGTTGGCGCGCAGCAGCGCGTCGATGTTGGCCGAGGTCGTCGTCGAGGCGATGGCGAGCTTGAGGCCCGCGCCGCTGGCCGCCTCGAGCAGCGCCTTCACGCCGGGGCGGAAGGGCCGCTTGCCCTGCTCGAGGAGCTGCGTGTAGATGCGCGTCTTCGTGCGATGCAGCGCCGGCACGAGCCCACGCAGGCGCTCGCGCTCCGCGGGCGTCGCGTCCAGGTGGTCGATGTAGTGAAGCAGCCGCTCGCGGCCACCCGAGACGTGCAGCAGCTCGGCGTAGCGATTCGGGCTCCAGTCCCACCACAGCTCGAACTCGATGAACGCGGCGTTGAAGGCCTGGCGGTGCGTCTCCTCGGTGTCGGCGAGCGTGCCGTCGAGGTCGAATATCAAGGCTTCGAGCATCAGGGGGTCTCCGCAAGGCCGCCGCGGAACACGCGGCTGGCGCGAATGTCCTCGGCTTCGATGGTCATCAGGTCGGCGGGCACCAGCGGCGCGCCGCGCCGCTCGAACAGGCGATTCGCCTGGCGCAGCCGCGCGCGGTCGAGCGCGTTNNTTGGCGAAATGCGGCTGCGTGCGGCGCAGCGCGATGTACTCGCGCAGCGCCGGCGCCGCCATCTCGCCCAGCGCGTACTGCATGCGCTCCAGCATGCGGCGCGCAATCTCGAACAGCTCGCCGTCGGAATAGTCCGGAAAGTCGATGTGGTGCGCGACGCGCGAGGCCATGCCCGGGTTCGACGAGAAGAAGCGGTCCATGCGGTCGCGGTAGCCGGCGAGGATGACGACCAGGTCGTCGCGCTGGTTCTCCATGACCTGCAGCAGGATCTCGATCGCCNNGTGGCCGATGTACTGGCCGACGAGATCGTCGCGCGTGACCGCGACGAGGTGCCCCTTGCGCACGTACCCGAGGCCGTGCAGGATCGACGCCATCCGCAGCGCGACCGTCGTCTTGCCGGTCCCCGGATTGCCGGTGAAGCACATGTGCAGCGGCGGTGCGTCCGCCTGCAGGCCCACCGAACGGCGCAGTTTCTCGACCAGCAGCAGCGCGGCGACCTCCCTGACGCGCGTCTTCACGGGCACGAGCCCCACCAGCTCGCGCTCGAGCGACTCCAGCGCGTCGCGCACGCTCGAGTCGCGGTAGAGCGCCTCCAGGTCGAGCGGCGGCGCAGCGGCGGCGGTCATGGCCGGCTCCAGCGTCCGTGGGCGCGCGCTCAGTAGCGCTCGCCTTCCGCCCGGTCGGTGGCGTAGGCGCGCGTGGTGTAGCGCACGGTGCGACCCTCGGCCTCCTCGCGCACCAGAGCGAACCCGGGTTCCTTTTTCGGGCGGTTGACGATGAACGACAGCCGCAGCGACTCCCAGCCGTGCGTCGA
>DKBI01000168.1 GCA_002451175.1 Betaproteobacteria bacterium UBA6904 | reverse complement strand
CGGCAACGGCCCCGACGCGCTGACGCGCGTGACGATGATCGGCAACGACCTGCAGCTCGACACCGGCGTCGGCAACTGCGGCAAGGACGGCCAGACCGTCCCGGTCGGGGTCGGCCAGCCGACGCTGAAGATCGAGGGGCTGACGGTCGGCGGCACGGGGTGAGGGGTNNCCGTCGACGCACCGCGCTGACATGGACGATCTTCCGCCCAACGCGCCCAACACGCTCCCCGACGCCGACGCGCTCGCGGCGCAGATTCCCGACGGCGCCTTCCTCGCACTGCCCCCCGACTACTCGCTGGTGGCGATGGAGGCGGTGCGCGCGCTGGTGCGTCGCCGGGCGCGCGGGCTGCGCCTGCTCGGCGTGCCGGTGCTCGGGTTCTGCGCCGACCTGCTGATCGGCGCGGGCTGCGTGGAATCGGTGGAGACCAGCGCGGTGTCGCTGGGTGAGGCGGGGCCGGCGCCGCGCTTCACGGCTGCGGCGGAGTCGGGCGCGCTGCGCATCGTCGACGCCACCTGCCCGATGGTGCACTCGGGGCTGCAGGCGAGCGAGAAAGGCGTGCCGTTCATGCCGCTGCGCGGGGTGATCGGCTCGGACCTCGTCGCGCAGCGCGCGGACTGGAAGGTCATCCAGAATCCGCTGGCGACGGATCCCGATCCCATCGTGCTCGCGGCGGCGATTCAGCCCGACGTGGCGCTGTTTCACGCGCGCTGGGCGGATCGCTCGGGCAATGTCTGGATCGGTCGGCGCCGGGAGCTTGCGACGATCGCGCACGCCGCCAAGCGCTGCTTCGTGACCTGCGAGGCCCTGCGCGACGGCGATCTGCTCGCGGACGAGCTGCTCGCGCCCGGCGTGCTGTCGGGGGTGTACGTGACGGCCGTGGCGCAGGCGCCGCGCGGCGCCTGGCCGCTCGGCGTGGCCGACGTCTATCCGATGGACGATGCGCACCTGGCGCGCTACGCGAAGCAGGCGCGCTCGCGCGAGGGCTTCGACGCCTATCTCGAGGAATTCGTATGGCGGACATCGCGCCCGAAGAACACCTCGCCTGCTGCGTCGCGCGGCTGATCGGCGACGCGGCGCACGTCGCCGTGGGCGCGGCATCGCCCATTCCCGCGACGGCGTGCGCCCTGCTGCGGGCGCAGGGCCACGCGCTGCGGGTGTCGCTCCTACACCAGCGCGAGGGCAATCCCTTCACCGAAGGCTCGCGCGAGCTCTTCGATCTCGCCGGGCAGGGGCGCATCGACGTGTTCTTCCTGGGCGGGGCGCAGATCGACGGCGAGGCGAACGTGAACCTCGTCCGNNCCGGGTGTGCGGCGTTTCCGCCTGCAGAGCGTTCACCCCGGGCACAGCACGGCCGAGATCCGCGAGCACACCGGATTCGACTACGACGTGACCGAACCGGTGCCGAGCACCGCCGAGCCGAGCGCGGAGCAACTCGGGCTGCTGCGCGGTCTGGTCGCGCGCGAGATCGCGCCCGACTATCCGGAATTTGCGCGCAGGGTTTGGGGTGTGAGCGGGAGTCCCTGACGCCGCGGTCAGGCGAGCTCCGCCCAGTGCAGCGAGCGCTGCACGGCGGAGCGCCAGCGGCCCATCAGCTCGCTGACGGCCTCGGCGTCCATTTGCGGCTCGAAGCGCCGGTCGGCCTCCCAGCCGGCGGCCAGCGCCTCGCGCGAGGGCCACAGGCTCGTCGACAGCCCGGCCAGGTAGGCCGCGCCGAGCGCCGTCGTCTCGAGCACGCGCGGGCGCACGACCGGCACGCCGAGCAGGTCGGCCTGGAACTGCATCAGGAGATCGTTCGCCGCCGCGCCGCCGTCGACGCGCAGCTCGGTCAGTTTCTCCCCGGCGTCCTTTTGCATCGCGTCCAGCAGGTCCGCGCTCTGGAACGCGATCGACTCGAGCGCGGCACGGGCGATGTGCGCCCGTCCCGACCCGCGCGTCAGGCCGATCAGCATGCCGCGCGCGAAGGGGTCCCAGTGCGGCGCGCCGAGGCCGGTGAACGCGGGCACGAGGTACACGCCGCCGTTGTCGGGAACGCTGGCGGCGAGGGACTCGATCTCTTGCGAGGAGCTGAAGAAGCGCAACTCGTCGCGCAGCCACTGCACGACCGCGCCGCCGATGAACACGCTGCCCTCGAGGGCATATTCCCGGTCGGTGCTCCGTGATTCCCCGAGCTGCGCGGCGGCGGTGGTGACCAGCCCGTTGGCGGACAGCACGGCACGATCGCCGGTGTGCATGAGCATGAAGCAGCCGGTGCCGTAGGTGTTNNGCCATGCCGAAGATGTGCGCCGACGGGTGGACGTCGGGCAGGATCGGCCGCGGCACGCGCAGCAGGTCCAGCAGCTCGCTGTCCCAGTCCCCGGTATGGATGTTGAACAGCATCGAGCGCGACGCGTTGGTCGGGTCGGTGACGTGCGTGCGGCTCTGCGACATCTGCCAGACGAGCCACGTGTCGATGGTGCCGAAGGCCAGCTCGCCGCGCTCGGCGCGCGCGCGGACCCCGGGCAGGTTGTCGAGCAGCCAGCCGATCTTCGTGCCGGAGAAATACGGGTCGATCAACAACCCGGTCTTCTGGCGAATGACGCTCTCGGCGCCGGCCGCGCGCAGATCGGTGCACTGCGGGGCGGTGCGCCGATCCTGCCAGACGATGGCGTTGTAGACCGGCTCGCCGGTCTGGCGGTCCCAGATCAGCGTCGTCTCGCGCTGGTTGGCGATGCCGATGCCACGCACCTCGCGGGGCCCGATGCCCGCCTTCTCCAGCACCGCGCGCGCCACGTCCCGCTGCGTCCGCCAGATCTCCAGCGGGTCGTGTTCCACCCAGCCCGCATGCGGATACAGCTGCCGGAACTCGCGCTGCGCGACTGCCAGCGCGACGCCGTACTCGTCGAAGACGATGGCCCGCGAACTGGTGGTGCCTTGATCCAGCGCAAGGATGTACGGCATGCGGGAATTCTAGCAGGGGGTGGATGCTAAAATTCGCGCCCCTATGCCGCTTCCGATATCCGAGATCGCGCGCGAGCTGACGCATACCCGCCGCGTGCGCTACGAAGGCTACAAGCGCGCCGACGGGCTGTGGGATATCGAAGGGCATCTGTACGACGTCAAGAGCCACGACTACGCGCTGAAGACCGGCGTGCGCCGCGCGGGCCAGGCCGTGCATGACCTGTGGCTGCGCATGACGATCGATGCCCGGTTCAACATTCGCGACGTCGTCGCCGTCTCCGATGCCTATCCCTATGCGGGCGGCTGCGAAACCTACGGCGACGCCTACCGCGGCCTGATCGGGCTCAATCTGCTCCAGGGCTTCAGCCGCGCGGTGCGCGAGCGCGTCGGCGGCGTGCTCGGCTGCACGCACATGACCGAGATGCTCGGCGGGTTCCCGACCGCCGCCATCCAGACCTTCGCGGGCGAGATGAAGGAGGAGCGCGAGGACGGTTCGAAGCCGTTCCAGCTCGATGCCTGTCACGCGCTCGTGACCACCGGCGACACGGTGCGCCGGCTCTATCCGAAGTGGTACGTGGGGGACGACAAGGTGAACGCATGAAGATCCACGAATATCAGGCCAAGGCATTGTTCCGCTCGTTCGGCGTCACGACGCCGCGCGGCACCGCCTGCTTCACGGTCGAGGAAGCGGTGGCCGCGGCGCGCAAGCTGGGCGGCGGCGTCTGGGCCGTCAAGGCGCAGATCCACGCCGGCGGCCGCGGCAAGGGTGGTGGTGTGAAGGTCGCGCGCTCGCTCGAGGAAGTGCGCGAAAAGGCGCAGCAGATCCTCGGCATGCAGCTCGTCACGCATCAGACCGGGCCGGCGGGGCAGAAGGTGCGCCGGCTGCTGGTGGAGGAGGGCGCCGACATCGCGAAGGAGCTCTACGTCGGCATGGTCGTCGACCGGCAGACGCAGCGCGTCTGCCTCATGGCCTCCTCCGAAGGCGGCATGGACATCGAGGAGGTCGCCGCCCGGCATCCGGAGAAGATCCACAAGGTGTTCATCGATCCCGCGACGGGGCTGGCGGCGGCGGAGGCCGCGGACGTCGCGCGGCGCATCGGCGTGCCGCAGGCCGCGGTGGCGCAGGGCG
>DKBI01000261.1 GCA_002451175.1 Betaproteobacteria bacterium UBA6904 | reverse complement strand
ATCTACTACGTCGGCCCGGTCGACCCGGTGCGCGACGAGGTCGTGGGTCCCGCCGGACCGACGACCGCGACGCGCATGGACAAGTTCACGGAAATGATGCTCGGCCAGACCGGGCTTGCCGCGATGGTGGGCAAGGCGGAACGCGGACCGGTCGCCGTCGAGGCGATCCGCAAGCACAAGGCGGCGTATCTCATGGCGGTCGGCGGCGCGGCCTATCTGGTCGCGAAGGCGATCCGCAAGGCGCGCGTGGTCGCATTCGAGGATCTCGGCATGGAGGCGATCTACGAGTTCGAGGTGCAGGACATGCCCGTGACCGTGGCCGTCGATGCGAGCGGCACGTCGGTGCATCAGAGCGGCCCCGCCGAGTGGCAGAAGAAGATCATCGAACTGAAGCTGCCCGTCACGGCCGCGTGACCGGCGCGCGCGGCATCGCCGGGTGACCGACGTTCTCGGTTTCGCCGCGTGAGCCGCACGCAATGGACCGCCGTCTGGGCGGTCATCGCCGGCGGCCTCGTCGCCGGCGCAGCCATCGGCAAAGTGCCCCCCGCGCTGCCCGCCCTGCGCGCGGAATTCGGTCTCAGCCTCGTCGAAGCCGGCTACATCGCGACGATGCTCAACGTCATCGGCGGCCTCGCCGGCTTGTTCGCCGGCGCCCTCGCCGACCGCTTCGGCCATCGGCGAATTTCCGCCGCCGGCCTGTTTCTCATGGCCGCTGGCGGACTCCTGGGTTCGCAGGCGAGCAGTTACGGCGTGCTGCTCGCCGGACGGTTTTTCGAGGGCAGCGGATTCATCATGACCACGGTCGCTGGCGTAGCGCTCGTCGCGCAGGTGACCTCGCCGGTCGATCGGCCGAAGGCCATGGCGCTGTGGAGTTGCTACATGCCGGCCGGTGGGAGTCTCGCCATGCTCGTCGCATCGGTGGCGCTGACGCAATTCGACTGGCGCGCGCTCTGGGTGGCACTGGCGGTGGCGGCAGCGGCCTGCACGCTCCTGGTCGCCCGCACCGTGCCGCCACGCCCGCACGTCGGCGGCACGAGACTCTCGCGCCTCGGCGTCGAATCCCTGACGCATCCCGCCAGTCTCATGCTGTGCCTCGTCTTCGCGGGCTACGTCGCGCAATGGGCGGTATTCATCACGTGGCTGCCGACGTTCATCGTCAGCGAGCGCGCCGGCGGCGCGCTGCCGGCGGCGCTGCTCACGGCGCTTTGGGTAGGCGTCAATGTCCCCGGCGTGCTGCTGGGCGGGTGGCTGATGGCGCGCGGCGCGCGGCGCTCGAGGATCATTCTCCTCGCCAGCGCCCTCCAGGCGCTGGCGAGCACCGGGGCCTTTCTGGACGTGCTCCCCGACGCCGCGCGTTACGCGAGTTGCCTGACGTTCTCGTTCTTCGGCGGCCTGATTCCCACGGCCGTCTTTTCCGGTGTCGCCGCGCTGGCGCGCTCGCCGCAGCACATCGGCACGACCAACGGCATGGTGATGCAGACCTCGCAGCTCGTGCAGTTTCTCTCCCCCGTCGCCGTCGCCTGGATCGCGACCCACCTCGCGTGGCGCGCCGCGCTGCCGCTGATGCTCGCCTTCGCGGCCTGCGCTGCGGCGGGCGCCTGTGCGATGGCGCGCATCGAGCGTTCTAGAATGCCGGCATGACCGACGTCCTGATCTGCGAAGTCGGGCCGCGCGACGGCCTGCAGAACGCGAAGCACCTCATGCCGACCGAGGCGAAGAAGCGCTGGATCAGCGCCCTCGCCGCCGCCGGCCTGCGCGAGATCGAAGTGGGCTCGTTCGTGCCGCCAAAACTCATTCCCGCGATGGCCGACACCGCGGACATCGTCGCCCATGCCCGTACCCTGCCGGACGTCAAGGTCGTCGCGCTGGCGCCGAACCGCAAAGGCTTCGAGCGCGCGGTTGCGGCGGGCGCGCACAAGATCACGTTTCCGGTTTCCGCGTCGCGGCGCCACAGCGAGGCGAACGTGCGCATGAGCCCCGAGCAGATGGTGGACGAGGTGCGCGCGTGCGCCCGGCAGCGCCCAGCGGGCGGTCCCGAGATCGAAGGCGCCGTCTCCACCGCATTCGGCTGCACGCTGCAGGGCGCCGTCCCGGAGGACGACGTCGTGCGCATCGCGACGGCGCTCGCGGAGTTCTGCGACTGCGTTGCGCTCGCCGACACGGTCGGCTATGCGAACCCGGCGCAGGTCCGGCGCCTGTTCCGTCGCGTGCGGGNNGACGCTTCGATGGGCGGTCTCGGCGGCTGCCCGTTCGCGCCCGGCGCGAGCGGCAACGTGATCACCGAGGATCTGGTGTTCATGTTCGAGAGCATGGGCGTGAAGACCGGCATCGACCTGCGGAAACTCCTCGACGCTCGCGCGGTGCTCGTCGGCGGACTTCCCGAGGAACCGCTGTACGGCCACACGGCAGCGGCCGGTCTGCCGAGGGATTTCCAGCCAGCCGCATGAGGCGCCTGCCGCTCGAGGGCGTGCGCGTCGTCGAGTTCGCGCACATGGTGATGGGCCCGAGCTGCGGGCTCGTGCTCGCCGACCTCGGCGCCGAGGTCATCAAGGTGGAGCCGCTCGAGGGCGACAACACCCGGCGCCTGTTGGGCGCGGGCGCCGGATTCTTCCCCATTTTCAACCGCAACAAGCAGAGCTTCGCGGTCGACCTGAAGCGCGAGGCCGGCCGGACCCTCGTCCACCGGCTGATCGATACCGCGGACGTGCTGACGGAGAACTTCCGCCCCGGCGCGCTCGACAAGCTGGGGCTGGGCTACGACGCGCTGTCGGCGCGCAATCCGCGCCTCGTCTACTGCACGCTAAAGGGCTTCCTGTCGGGGCCGTACGAGCACCGCCCGGCGCTCGACGAAGTCGTGCAGATGATGGGCGGCCTCGCCTACATGACCGGTCTTCCCGAGCGCCCGCTGCGCGTCGGGTCCTCGGTCAACGACATCATGGGCGGCATGTTCGGCGCGATCGGCATCCTCGCCGCGCTGCGCGAGCGCGAGACGACCGGACGCGGGACGCTGGTGCGCAGCGCACTCTTCGAGAACACCGTGTTCCTCGTCGCGCAGCACATGGCGCAGCTGGCCATCACGGGCGAGGAACCGCCGCCGATGGCGGTGAAGAAGCCCGCCTGGGGCATCTACGACATCTTCGAGACGGCGGACGACCGCCTGTTCATCGGCGTGGTCACCGACACGCAGTGGGACGTGTTCTGCCGCGCGTTCGGCGAGCCCGAGCTCGCGGCCGACCCGCGCCTGCGCACCAACACCCAGCGCGTCGCGGAGCGCGCGTGGCTGATCCCGCGCCTCGCGGCCCTGTTCCGGCCCTACCGCCGGGTGGACCTCGAGCAGAAGCTGGAAGCCATCGGGCTCCCGTACGCCCCGATCGCGCGGCCGCGCGATCTCTTTGACGACCCGCATCTCAACGCCGGCGCCGGCATGATCGAGACCCACGATCCGCGCGGGTACACATTCAAGGTGCCGGGACTGCCACTGGAATTGAATGGCGAGCGCCTCGCGCAGCGCAGCCCCCCGCCGGCGGTCGGCGACGGGTCGCGCGCGCTGCTCGCCGGCCTGGGCTACGACGACGCGGCGATCGCCGCGCTGGTTCGGGACGGCGTCGTGGTGCTTCGCGCCTGAAGCCGCGGCTCGCCGGCCGCGATCCGGACTAGGCCTGCAGTCCCGCCTGCAGCAGGCAGTCGCGATGGTGGTCGCGATCCGCCGCCCGCTGGTAATGCGTCATGGTGGCGAGATAGCGCTCGACGGAAAAACCCGGAATTTCGTCCAGGATGCGTCGCGCATGCGATGCCGCCGCCGGCGCCTCCCCGAGCGCGGCGTGGCAGGCCGCGAGGAAGGCCTGCGCGCCTGCGTCCGGCGTCGCCAGATGCTGGAACGCGCCGATCGCTTCGCGATAGCGACGCGCCACGAAGTACGCGCGTCCGAGGTGATTCCAGAAGCGCTGCGGATGGTAGGGGTTGAGCCGCATCGACTTGAGGATCCACTCGATGCCCTCCTCCGCGCGACCGATCCAGGTGAGGATCTCGCCCTGCTGCACGACGATCAGGTCGTCGTTCGGGTTGAGGCGCAGCGCGCGCTCCTGGTGATGCAGGGCCTTGTCGAATTCGTGCCGCGTGACGGCGACCGCGGCGAGGATCCGGTGCACGTCGCTGTCGTTCTCGTCCAGCGACAGCGCGATCTGCAACTCGTCCACGATGACGTCCTCGGTGGCCGCACGATCCGCGCTCCAGCCGTAGCCCCAGGCCTGGCCGAGCACGCACGCCTTCCAGGCGTGGGCGTGCGCGTAGCCGGGGTCGAGCGCGATGGCGCGCTCCAGCACCTGCAGCGCGGCCAGGTTGTCCTCTTGCCGGCTGCGATGGTGGAGCCGCTTGCCGGTCAGGACCAGCTCGTAGGCCGCCATGTTGTCGGTCGTCTTGCGCGCCGCGCGGTCCTGCGTCGCGGCTTCCACGCGACCCGGCAGCACCGCGACGATCGAGGTGGTCACCTCGTCCTGAATCGCGAAAATGTCCTCGAGATCGCGGTCGTAGCGTTCCGCCCAGAGGTGCGCGTCGCTCCCCGCGTCGATCAGCTGGACCGTGATGCGCACGCGCTTGCCCGCCTTGCGCACGCTGCCCTCGACGACGAACTGCACGCCCAGTTCCTCGGCGAACTTGCGCACCTCGACGTGCTGCCCCTTGTACTTGAACGAGGAGTTCCGCGAAATCACGAACAGCTCGCGGAACCGCGACAGCTCGGTGATGATGTCCTCGGTGATGCCGTCCGCGAAATGCTCCTGCTCCGGATCGCCGCTCATGTTGTTGAAGGGCAGCACGGCGATCGAGGGCTTGTCGGATCGCTCGCGGGGCGGCGCGGCAGCCTCGCTCGCGGCGCTTCCCGGGGGCGACTGGACCTGGAAGACGCGCACCGCGCGGGCGATGTTCTTCACCTGCTGCTCGCCGAGGTCGGCAAACGCCAGGCCGAGCTTGCTGCCCACGCTGTCCCGCACGCTGCCGGCCACCGCGACGCTGCCCGGTTCGGCGAGGGCCTGGATGCGCGCCGCGATGTTCACGCCGTCGCCGTAGACCGTGCCATCCGGTCGCACGATGACGTCGCCGAGATTGACGCCGATGCGATACAGCAGGCGCCGCGCCTCGGGCAGCGGATCGTTGTGCACGCGCAGCGCGCCCTGGATCGCCATGGCGCACGCCACCGCGTCGAGCACGCTGTCGAAGACCGCGAGCACGCTGTCGCCCGCGGTGTCCACGACGCGTCCGCCGTGCATCACGACACGCTCCCGGAAGATGGCCCGGCAGGCCTCCAGCGCGGTGATCGTGCCGCGCTCGTCCTCGCCCATGAGCCGCGAAAAGCCGGCGGCGTCGGCCGCGAGGATCGCGCTCAGGCGCTGGCGGTCGCTGGCGTCGCGATCGCTCATCGCCCTTCCGGAGGAAAGACTGCCCGGCCGCTCAATCCGTGCAGGGCCAGGACCCGGGCCGCTTCAACTTGGCGGGCAGGCGCGTCTTCGCGTCGCCGCACGCTGCGTCGACCTGCTCCTGGGTCAGCCCCTTGGCCGCGGACAGGTCGACGCCCGAGAAGTTGGTGTTCAGCGTGAAGGCGTTGCCGAGATCGGCGCCCGCGAGCTTTGCGCCGGAGAAGTTGGCGCGCGAGATGTTGGCATAACGAAGCAGCGCATTCGTCAGGTCGGCCTGCGAAAAATTCGAGCGCTTGAAATCGCCTTTGGTCAGGTTCGCGCCGACGAGCTGCGCGCCGCTGAGGTTCGCGCGCAGGAATTCCACCTTCTCCAGCGACACGGCGCCGAAGCGCGCTCCGGAAAAATTGGCGCGCACCGCGACCGCCTTCTCGAAGCGCGTCTTTTCCAGGTTTGCGCCGCGAAACGACGTGCGGTTGAACTCGGCGGACTGGAAACTCGACCCGCTCAGGTTCGCCGAGCTGAAATTCATCCCGGGCAGCACGGCGCGGTCGAACTTCGCGTTCTGCAGCGACGCGCCGGTGAGCACGAGCCGCTCCTTGGTGCAGCCCGTCCAGTCCACGCCGTCGCCCGGCGTGTCACCGCAGGCCGCGTGGGCACCGAGTGCCGAGCAAGCCAGCACAGAAGCCGTCAGGATTCGCGTCATGGGGGAGAGGATAAACGAAAACGGCGCCCGGAGGCGCCGCGCACCGTCGGACGGCGTTACTTGACCGACGCGGCACCCGCTCGCGCGACGATGCCGTCGTTTTCCGCAGAACTTCCCGAAACTCCGATCGCTCCGACAATCTTGCCATCGACCACGATCAGCTCGCCACCTTCGGCCGCCACCACACCGTGCAGCTGCAGGATGCGCAATTCGGCACCGCCCTTCGCGAGGCGCTCCTCGAAGGCCTTGGTCTGCCGTTTGTACGCGACGGCGGACCAGGCCTTTTCGCGCGCCACGTTCTCGCTGACGAATTGTGCTCCATCCATGCGCTGGAACAGCACAAGATGTCCTCCGGCATCGAGGATGGCGATCCCCATGTTCAGACTGTTCTTACGCGATTCTGCCTCCGCAGCGGCCAAGACCTTTCGCGCCTGCTCCAGCGTGATCGGCGGTCCATAGGCCTGCGCATTTGCGCAGGCTGCCGCCGCCGCGAGACACGCACCTGCAATGATCCTCAACATACCCTCTTCCTCTTCGACGGGGACGTCCCCCACGGCGCACACGTTACCCGAGCGGCGAAGACTTCGCCACCGTTCAGGAGATTGCCGTGATCCCCGCGCTGGCGATCTGCTCGTCCTCGTGCGACTGGACGCCCGACACCCCGACGCCGCCGATGCAGGCGCCCTCGATCAGGATCGGCACCCCCCCCTGCACCGGCAGGATCCCCGGCATCTTCAGCATCGCGGTGCGCCCGGCCTTGATGCGCTCCTCCCAGCTGCCGCTGGTGCGGCGCGACAACGCGGCCGTGCTCGCCTTTTCCACGGCGATCGCGGCGTTCGCCGGCGTCGCGCCGTCCATTCGCACGAAGTGCAGCAGGTGCCCGCCGTCGTCCAGGATCGCGATCGCCACGTTCCACTGGTTGCGTCGGGCCTCCGCCAGCGCTGCCGCGGCAATGCGCTCGCAATCGGCCAGGGTCAATTCCGGTCTGGTCTTCATTTCGCCCCCAAGGCGTTCTTCAACTGTTCCAGCGCGCCCGGATCCTCGATCGTCGTCAGGTCCCCCGGGTCGCGGCCCTCCGCGAGCGCCTGGATGGCGCGCCGCAGCGTCTTGCCCGATCGCGTCTTCGGCAGCAGCGTGACGAAGTGCACCGCCTTCGGCCGCGCGATCGCCCCCAGCTGCCGGTCCACCGTCTCCATCACTTCCTTTTCCAGCTGGCGGCGCCCCTCGGGCTGGCCGAGCCGGGACGTGTCCTTGGCCACGGCGAAGGCGAGCGGCATCTGCCCTTTCAGCGCGTCGACCACGCCCACCACCGCGCATTCGGCGATGTTGGCGTGCATGCTCACGGCTTCCTCGATCTCGCGCGTGCCGAGGCGGTGGCCCGCGACGTTGATGACGTCATCCGTGCGCCCGAGAATGAAGTAATAGCCGTCGTCGTCGCGGATGCCCCAGTCGAAGGTCGCGTAGACGAGCTTCTTCGCGAAGGTCGAGAAATACGTCTTCACGAAGCGCTCGTCATCGCCCCAGACGGTGGTCATCACGCCGGGCGGCAGCGGCGGCACGATCGCCACCACGGCTTTTTCGTTCGCCCCCGCCTCCGACGCGTCGGACTCGCGCAACAGCTGCAGGTCGTAGCCGTACACCGGGAACGAGGGACTGCCGTACTTGATCTTCGTCGGCTCGACGCCCGGGACGGCAGAGAGAATCGGCCAGCCGGTCTCCGTCTGCCAGTAATGGTCGATGACGGGCTTCTTCAGCGCTTCGGCGATCCAGACGTGCGTCGGCTCATCCAGCGGCTCGCCGGCGAGGAACAGGTGCCGCAGCG
>DKBI01000220.1 GCA_002451175.1 Betaproteobacteria bacterium UBA6904 | reverse complement strand
ATGAGCGGCATCGCCGAGGTGCTGCTCAACCTGGGCTACGCCGTGACCGGATCCGACATCGCGGAGAACGCGGCGACGCGGCGCCTGCAGCAGCTCGGCGCCCGCATCGCCCAGCAGCACAGCGCGGAGCAGGTCGCCGGCGCCGACGCCGTGGTGATCTCCAGCGCCGTGCGCCCCGACAACCCGGAAGTGATGGCCGCTCGAGCAAAGCGCATCCCCGTGGTGCCGCGCGCGCTGATGCTGGCCGAGCTGATGCGCCTCAAGCAGGGCGTGGCGATCGCCGGCACGCACGGCAAGACGACGACGACGAGCCTGGTGGCGAGCGTGCTCGCCGAAGGCGGCCTCGACCCGACCTTCGTGATCGGCGGACGGCTCACCGCCGCGGGGTCCAACGCCCGGCTCGGCGCGGGTGAATTCATCGTCGTCGAAGCCGACGAGTCGGACGCGAGCTTTCTGCACCTGCAGCCGGTGATCGCGGTCGTGACGAACATCGACGCCGACCACATGGAGACGTATCAGCACGACTTCGCGCGGCTCAAGCAGGCGTTCGTCGCATTCCTGCAGAACCTGCCTTTCTACGGCAACGCCGTGCTGTGCCTCGACGATGCGCACGTGCGCGAGATCCTGCCGTTCGTCTCCAAGCCCGTGACGACCTACGGCTTCGCACCCGAGGCCGCAGTGCGTGCCGAGGGCGTGCAGCACGCCGCCGGCGCGATGCGCTTCAGCGTGCGGCGCGAAGGCCGCACGCCGCTCGCGGTGACGCTCAACCTGCCCGGCATGCACAACGTCCTGAACGCGCTGGCCGCGATTGCGGTGGGCACGGAAATCGGCGTGCCGGACGCGGCGATGCAAAAGGCGCTCGCCGAATTTCACGGCGTCGGCCGGCGGTTTCAGCGCCATGGCGACGTCGCCGTGCAGGGCGGGACGTTCACGCTCATCGACGATTACGGCCACCATCCGGCGGAGATGGCGGCGACGCTGGCGGCGGTGCGCGGCGCGTTCCCGGGGCGCCGCGTGCTGCTCGCGTTCCAGCCGCACCGCTACACGCGCACGCGCGACCTCTTCGAGGATTTCGTGCGCGTGCTGTCGAGCGCCGACGCGCTGGTGCTGAGCGAGGTGTACGCCGCCGGCGAAGCGCCGATCGTCGCCGCCGACGGCCGCGCCCTGGCGCGCGCCGTGCGGGTCGCCGGCCGCGTGGAGCCGGTGTTCGTCGAGGACGTGACGCAGCTCGCGGCGGCGATCCGGCGCGCAGCGCGCGCCGGGGACGTCGTGCTGACGATGGGCGCGGGATCGATCGGTGGGGTGGCTGCCGAGCTGGCGCGGGGCGAGGACTGAGGCGATGCAGATGAGCGAGACCGCCCACTTCTCCGCGCCATTTACCGGTCTTCGAGGCGAGCTGCGGCGCGACGAGCCGATGGCGCGCCACGTGAGCTGGCGCACGGGCGGCGCGGCGGCGCGCTGCTACGTGCCTGCGGACCTGGACGATTTGGCCGTCTTCCTGCGCCAAGTGCCCGAGGGCGAGCCGCTGCTGTTCGTCGGGCTGGGATCGAATCTTCTCGTGCGCTGCGGCGGTTTCGCGGGCACCGTGGTCCTGATGCATTCGGCGCGCAAGCACCCCGAGCTGATGGCCGGGCGCGTCTACGCCGAGGCCGGCGTCGCCAGTCCGAAAGTGGCGCGTTTCGCGGCGCGGCAAGGACTGGCGGGGGCCGAATTTCTCGCCGGGATCCCGGGCTCGGTGGGCGGCGCCCTGGCGATGAATGCCGGCTGCTACGGCGGCGAGACGTGGAACATCGTCGAAAAGGTCCTGACGATCGACCGGGCGGGCACTTGGCACGAGCGCCGGCCGGCCGATTTCGACGTTGGCTACCGGCACTGCGCAGCGCGCAGCGGCGCCGCGGAGTGGTTCGCGGCTGCGTGGTTCCTGCTCCCGCCCGGAGACGCCGACGTTTCCCGCGAAAGGATCCGCCTGTTTCTCAAGCGCCGCATTGCGGCGCAGCCACTCGATCTGCCCAATGCGGGCAGCGTGTTTCGCAATCCGCCGGGCGACCACGCCGCGCGCCTCATCGAGGCCTGCGGACTGAAGGGGCTGTCACGCGGCGGGGCGCGCGTCTCGGAGAAGCATGCCAACTTCATCGTCAATCCGCAGGGCGCAGCGCGTGCCGCGGACATCGAGTGGCTGATCGGTGCCGTCCGCGAAGGGGTGCGGCGCGAGACCGGCATCGAGCTGATTCCCGAGGTGCGCATCGTGGGGCAAGCCGCATGAGCGGCGCGGATTTCGGCAAGGTCGCCGTGCTCCTGGGCGGCAAGTCCGCCGAGCGCGAGATCTCGCTCCTCAGCGGCCAGGGCGTGCTCGCGGCGCTGCGCGCCAGGGGCGTGGACGCACACCCCTTCGATCCGGCCGAGCGCGACCTGTTTGAGCTCAAGCGCGAGCGCTATGCGCGNNGCGCTGGAAATGCTCGGCATTCCGTACACCGGCAGCGGCGTGATGGGCTCGGCGATCGCCATGGACAAATGGCGCAGCAAGATGATCTGGATCGCCAACGGGCTGCCGACGCCGCGCCATCGCATCCTCGGCGCCGGCGACGACTGGAGCGCGGTGGCGAACGCGCTCGGCCTGCCGCTGGTGGTGAAGCCGGCGAACGAGGGCTCGACGCTGGGCCTGACCAAAGTGACCGAGACGGGCCAGCTGCCCGATGCCTACACGCTCGCCGCACGCACCTATCACGACATCGCGCTCGCGGAGCAGTTCATCGACGGGCCGGAATACACCGCCAGCATCGTCGACGACGCGCCCCTGCCGCTGATCCGCATCGAGGCGCCGCAGGGCAACTACGATTACCAGAACAAGTACTTCACGGACGCGACGAAGTACCACTGTCCCTGCGGGCTGCCGGCCGCGAAGGAAGCGGACCTGCAGGCGCTCTCGCTCAGGGCGTTCGGCCTGCTCGGCTGCGCAGGCTGGGGCCGCGTCGACCTGATGCTCGACGCGAACGGCGATCCCTGGCTGCTCGAGGTGAACACCTCGCCCGGGATGACCGGCCACAGCCTGGTGCCCATGGCGGCTCGCGCCGTCGGCATCGGCTACGAAGATCTCTGCCTCCGGATACTCGAGGGCGCGCATGTGGGATAACCCGCGCCTGCTCAATGCGGCCGCCAACGCGCTCATCGCCGTCGCCGCGCTGGTCGCCGTGCTGGCGGGGGCCCAGGCCCTGCTGCGCTCGACGCTTTTCCCGGTGCGCGAAATCGCCGTGCTCGGNNTGCCTTGGGTGCGCCACGTCAGCGTGCGCCGCGTCTGGCCCGATCGCATCGAGGTGGCGATCGAAGAGCACGTCGCGCTCGCGCGCTGGGGCGAGCGCGGCCTGGTCAACACGCACGGCGAGCCCTTCGGCGGCACGACGACGGCCGCGCTGCCGCTCTTCGGCGGACCGGCCGGCACCGAGGCCGAGGTGACGCGCCGCTACCGCCAGTTCAGCGCGCTGCTCGCGCCGCTGGGCGCCGCGCCGGAGCGGGTCATCCTGACGCCGCGCTTCGCGTGGCAGCTGCGCCTCGCGCGCGGACTGAACCTCGAACTCGGGCGCGACTCCGCGCGCGACCCGGTGGAGCGCCGCCTGGCGCGGTTCGTGGCCGCCTACCCGCAGACCCTGGCCCGGATCCCCCGCCCGCATGAGTACGTGGATCTGCGTTACCCGAATGGATTCGCGCTGCGCATTCCCGACCTGAAGAGCTGACACGCCATGGCCAAGGAGCACAAGAATCTCATCATCGGACTGGACATCGGCACCACCAAGGTGGTGGCGCTGGTCGCCGATCTGCAGCCCGACGGCACGCTCGAGATTCTCGGCATGGGCGGGCACGAGTCGAAGGGGCTCAAGAAGGGCGTCGTCGTCAACATCGAGGAGACGGTGTCGGCGATCCAGCGCGCACTCGAGGAGGCCGAGCTGATGGCGGACTGCAAGATCGCGTCCGCGTACACGGGCATCGCCGGCAGCCACATCCGCAGCTTCAACTCGACCGGCATGGTGGCGGTCAAGGACCGCGAGGTGAGCGCGCTCGACGTGGACCGTGCGCTGGAAACCGCGCGCGCGGTNNAAGGTGCACATCGTCACCGGCGCCGTATCGGCAGCGCAGAACATCGTGAAGTGCGTGCGCCGCTGCGGGCTCGAGGTGAACGATCTGATCCTGCAGCCGCTCGCCTCGGCGCGCGCCGTGCTCTCGGACGACGAGCGCGAACTCGGCGTGTGCCTCATCGACATCGGCGGCGGCACGACCGACCTGGCCGTATTCACGCAGGGCGCGATCCGCCACACGGCGGTCGTCCCCATCGCCGGCAGCCAAATTACGAGCGACATCGCGATGGCCCTGCGCACGCCGATTGCCGAGGCGGAGACGCTGAAGGTGCGCCACGGCGTCGCGCTGCGCCAGCTCGCGGACGCCAACGAGATGATCGAGGTGCCGGGCATCGGCGACCGGGCGCCGCGCACGCTCTCGCGCCAGACGCTCGCCGAGGTGATCGAGCCGCGCGTCGAGGAGCTCTATCAGATGGTGCAGAAGGTGCTGCGCGACTCGGGCAACGAGCAGCTGCTGTCCTCGGGCGTCGTGCTCACGGGCGGCTCCTCGGTCATGCAGGGCATGGTCGAGCTCGGCGAGGAGATCTTTCACATGCCGGTGCGCCTCGGCGTGCCGCGCTACGCGGGCGGGCTGGCCGATGTCGTGCGCAGCCCGCGCTATGCCACCGCGGTCGGTTTGCTGCTGGAAGGCGTGGTGCAGGTGCAGCAGGGTCGGATGTCACGCCAGGACGGCTCGCTGCGCGCCGTCCTGGGGCGCATGCGGGAATGGTTCCAGAGGAATTTCTGATTCACCGGGGCAGTCATCGTTCAACAGGCAAGGAGGCCATCCAGATGTTCGAAATCGTCAACGAGCAGGCACAGGGACCCGTGATCAAGGTGATCGGCGTCGGCGGCGCCGGCGGCAACGCGATCAATCACATGATCCACAAGGGCGTTGAGAAAGTGGAGTTCATCGCCGTCAACACGGACGCGCAGGTTCTCGCGCGCAACCAGGCGCGCAGCCAGATCCAGCTCGGCATGACCGGGCTCGGCGCCGGCGCGCGGCCCGAAGAGGCGAAGTCGGTCGCGCTCGCCGAGCGCGAGCGGCTGGAGGAGGTGATCTCCGGCGCGAACATGGTGTTCATCACCGCCGGCATGGGGGGCGGGACGGGCACCGGGGCGGCGCCGGTCATCGCCGAGATCGCGCGCTCGCTCGGCGTGCTCACCGTCGCCGTCGTCACCAAGCCGTTCGCCTGGGAGGGGTCCAAGCGCCTGAAGATCGCCGAGGCCGGCATCGAGGCGCTCGCGCCGCACACGGACTCGCTCATCGTGATCCTCAACGACAAGCTGGAGGAGATCCTCGGCGACGACGTCACGCAGAAGGAGGCGTTCAAGGCCGCCGACGACGTCCTGAACGGCGCCGTGGCGGGCATCGTGGAGGTCATTCACAACCCCGGCGACGTGAACGTCGACTTCCAGGACGTGCGCACGGTGATGTCGGAGCAGGGCATGGCGATGATGGGATCGGCGAGCGCCAGCGGCGTCGACCGCGCGCGCATCGCCGCCGAGCAGGCCATCGCCTGCCCGCTGCTCGAAGGCGTCAACCTCGCCGGCGCGCGTGGCGTGTTGGTGAACATCACCGCCTCCGCCGAGACGCTCAAGCTGCGCGAGACACGCGAGGTGATGAACACGATCCGCGCATTCGCGGCCGATGACGCGACCATCATCTACGGCGGTGCGAGCGACGACTCGCTGACCGATCAGCTGCGCGTGACGGTCATTGCGACCGGTCTGGGCGCGCCGCTGGCACAGCGCGCCGGCAGGCCCCAGCTGGTCGTCACGCAAAAGACCGGAACCGACGACCGGCCGCTGGTTGCGCAGGCCGGCGCCCTGGACGCCGGGGCGCTGGCAGAGACGCCCGCCGTGTGGCGCAAGCAGCGCGACCGCGCCGCCCAGGTGGAGGCACTCGCCAACAGCGGAGTCGACAAGTACGACATTCCGGCGTTCCTGCGCAAGCAGGCGGACTGAGGCGTCGGTGGGGCGGAGCGCAGCGGCGTCCATTCCTTGCCTTGGGCGCCGCTGGCCGCCGCCTTGCTAAAATAACGCGCCTATGCTCCGCCAGCGCACACTGAAGGCATTGACACGCGCCACGGGCGTCGGGCTGCACACGGGTCGCAAGGTGGCGATGACGCTGCGGCCCGCGCAGCCGGACACCGGCATCGTTTTCCGGCGCACCGACCTGGGGACCCCGGTCGACGTTCCGGCGCGCGCCGATCTCGTCGGCGAGACGCGGCTGTGCTCGTGCCTGGTGCAGGGGGCGGTCAAGGTCTATACGGTAGAGCATCTGATGTCCGCGCTGGCCGGCCTGGGCATCGACAATCTCTACGTCGACCTGGACGGCCCGGAAGTGCCGATCATGGATGGCAGCGCGGCACCGTTCGCGCTCCTCGTGCAGCAGGCCGGCATCGAGCAGCAAAACGCCGCCAAGCGGTTTCTCCGCGTCGCGAAGACCGTAGAGGTGCGCGACGGCGACAAGTGGGCGCGGGTCGAGCCCTACGACGGATTCAAGCTCTCGTTTTCCATCGCCTACGATCACCCGGTCATCGAGAAGTCGGCGAACGCGCTCAGCGTGGATTTCGCCGACACCTCCTATCTCAAGGAGGTGGCGCGCGCGCGGACCTACGGTTTCATGCAGGAGGTCGAGCAGCTCCGGGAGAGCGGTCTGGCCCTTGGCGGGGGCCTCGAGAACGCGGTGGTGCTCGACGAGTACCGCGTGCTGAATGCCGAGGGCCTGCGATTCGGCGACGAGTTCATCCGGCACAAGCTGCTGGACGCGGTCGGCGACCTCTACCTGCTCGGCAAGCCGCTGCTCGCCGCGTTCTCCGCGCACAAGTCAGGGCATGCGCTCAACAACCGGCTGCTGCGGGCGTTGCTGGGAGATGCGGGCGCAGTCGAGACGGTGACCTTCGAGCGCGCCGAGGATGCGCCGGCCGGCGTGGCGCGCCTCGTCAGCCAGTTGGCGTGAGCGGCACGCCCGCGCTCTGCACCTCCTGAAGGGTCAGGTCGCCGTCTCTTCCCGGGTCTTCCGGCCAGACCGGCGCCGTACGGCGGAACGCTGCTCATGATCCAGAAACGCCTTCACCGCGTCGCGCGCCGGAGAGTCCCGCAGCGATTCGTAAAGCGCTGATAACGTTGCGAATCCAACCTCCGAAAGCGAGCGCGGGGTGGGTGCCTCACGCGCAGCTTCGTTGATCTCGCGCGGTTGCACCCTCACTGAAACTGCATTAACCTTCGCGCCCTGCCGGCTCAAGAATTCCGATAGGGAGGGGGCCAGCAGTCTGAGTTTGGCGGCCGCGGCCGCGTTGGCGGCAAGCAGGACCAGCCGGCCGTCGCGGAGGTTTGAAGCCCGCACCCGCCGCGCCAGCTCAGCGGGGAGAAATTCGTTGCAGTGATCGTTCAGCGACCGAATTTCGCGCATTTTGGCCAGCAGCGGCTGAAGACTGCTGTCCAGCGAGAGTACCTGGTCGATTTTCGCTGAGCGGGACACGAGGGGCTGCGAACGAGGAGCGCAATGTGCAGGTTATCCTGATCTCGCACCGCTTGGCAAAGGCGCGCACGCTGACGCTGTCCGTGCGTCACGCCGTCGTTTCGGTTGTTCTGGCGCTGGCCGTGCTCGCGACACTCACGGCGGCCCTGTACTGGGCAAGCCTGCGGTTTGCGGCGGATTGGAATCTGCCTCCCGTACGCCGCCTCCTGGCCAACTTGCACCAGTCCGAGACCGAGCGCGCGCGGGAATTCATGCAGCAGAACCTCAACGCCATGGCGGTGAAGCTTGGCGAAATGCAGGCTCAGCTGGCGCGCCTGGACGCGCTCGGCGAGCGGCTGTCGTCGCTGACGGGCATCCGGCCTCAGGAGTTCCGTTTTTCGCAGACCCCGGGTCTGGGCGGCGCGCAGGCGACGTCAGTGCCGGCCGAGGACCTTTCGCTGGCCGAGTTCAGCAGCCGTCTGGCGAGCGTGTCGCGCGAAGTGGAGCAGCGCGCCGACATGCTCGGCGTGCTCGAAGCGCAGTTGTTCGAGCGCACGGTGCGCATGAAGGCGCTGCCGACCATGATGCCGCTGGAGGCGCCGTTCAACGCCTCCGGGTTCGGCATGCGCATCGATCCGTTTACCGGTCAGCGCGCAATGCATGAGGGCATCGACTTCATCGTCGACCCCGGCGCTCCGGTGGTCGCGGCGGCAGGTGGCGTCGTGCAGTTCGCCGGCTACCACCCCCAGTACGGCCAGGTCGTCGACATCGACCACGGCAACGACCTGGTGACGCGCTACGCGCATCTCTCGAAGATCCTCGTCAAGGAAGGGGCCGTGATCCAGCGCGGCCGACCGATCGGCGCCTCCGGCAACACCGGGCGCTCCACGGGCCCGCATCTGCATTTCGAGGTGCGCTTCCGTGGCACCGCCCAGAATCCGCTGCGGTTTCTGCAGTCCGCCGACCCCCAGCTGGCCAGCGCGCGCACCGGTTCGGTTCGCGGCCGCTGACGGCTTGCCGAAGCGACACGCTTCGGCATGTTAAAATTTCTCATTTTTCCGGGGGTTAGTACGCCGCAATCCCCGCCTTCATGATCAACGTCCTCACCAAGATCTTTGGCAGTCGCAACGACCGGCTGCTCAAGCAGTACGCGCGTACCGTCACCCGCATCAATGCGCTCGAGCCGTCGATGGCGAAACTCGGCGACGCGGAGCTGCGCGCCAAGACGGACGAACTGAAGAAGCGGTACGCGGACGCCGTGGCGGGAACGCCGGAGGACCGCCTCGTCGAGGTCGAGCGGCAGGCGCTCGACGATCTGCTCCCGGAGGCCTTCGCAGTCGTGCGCGAAGCCGGCAAGCGCGCGCTGCGGATGCGGCATTTCGACGTCCAGCTGGTGGGCGGGATGGTGCTGCACTACGGCAAGATCGCCGAAATGCGCACGGGCGAGGGCAAGACCCTCGTGGCGACGCTGCCGGCCTACCTGAACGCCCTGACGGGCAAAGGCGTTCACATCGTCACGGTCAACGACTATCTGGCGCGCCGCGACGCCGATTGGATGGGCAAGATCTACGCGTTCCTCGGACTCAGCGTCGGGGTGAACGTGCCCCAGATGGAGCCCGACGCGAAGCGCCAGGCCTACGCCGCCGACATCACCTANNGAGGCGCGCACGCCGCTGATCATTTCGGGGCAGGCGGAAGACCGCACCGAGATCTATCAGCGCATGAACCAGGTGCCGCCGCTGCTCACGCGCCAGGCGGACGAGAAGGCGGAGGGCGATTTCTGGGTGGACGAGAAGAACCACCAGATCCTGCTCTCCGAGGCGGGGCACGCGCAGGCGGAGGAAATCCTCGCGCGCACCGGCCTGCTGCCGCAGGGTGCGAGCCTCTACGAGCCCGCGTACGTCAACCTGGTGCACCACCTCTACGCGGCGCTGCGCGCGCATCACCTGTTTCACCGCGACCAGCACTACGTCGTGCAGGACGGGGAGGTGACGATCGTCGACGAATTCACGGGGCGCCTGATGCACGGCCGCCGCTGGTCCGACGGGCTCCACCAGGCGGTGGAAGCCAAGGAAGGGGTGGCGATCCAGAACGAGAACCAGACGCTCGCNNGCCTCGATCACCTTCCAGAATTATTTCCGCATGTACCGCAAGCTCGCGGGCATGACCGGCACGGCGGACACGGAAGCCTACGAATTCCAGGAGATCTACGGCCTGGAGACGGTCGTCATTCCCACGCACATGCCGATGGTCCGCGCGGACCGCCAGGACCAGGTGTACCGGACGGCGAAGGAAAAGCATGCGGCGATCATCGCCGACATCCGCGACTGCTACACGCGCGGCCAGCCGGTGCTGGTCGGCACGACCTCCATCGAAAGCTCGGAGCTCCTGGCGGCGATGCTGCAGCAGGAGAAGCTCCCGCACCAGGTGCTGAACGCCAAGCAGCACGCCCGCGAGGCGGAGATCGTGGCGCAGGCCGGGCGGCCCAAGATGGTCACCATCGCCACCAACATGGCGGGTCGCGGCACGGACATCGTGCTGGGCGGCAATGTGGAGAAGCAGTGCGAGTTCATCGAAGCCTCGACCGAGCTGTCGACCGAGGACAAGCGCGCGCGCGTCGACAAGCTGCGCACGGAATGGCAGCAGCTGCACGACCATGTGATCCAGGCGGGCGGCCTGCACATCGTCGGCACCGAGCGNNACCGAGCGCCACGAGTCGCGGCGCGTCGACAACCAGTTGCGCGGCCGCTCGGGGCGCCAGGGGGATCCGGGGTCGTCCCGCTTCTACCTTTCGCTGGAAGATCCGCTGCTGCGCATCTTCGCCGGCGAGCGCATCAACCGCATCATGGTGATGCTCAAGATGCCGGAGGGCGAGGCGATCGAGCACCGCATGGTGACGCGATCGCTGGAGAGCGCGCAGCGCAAGGTCGAGGCCCGCAACTTCGACATCCGCAAGCAGCTGCTGGAGTACGACGACGTGTCGAACGACCAGCGCAAGACGATCTACGCGCTGCGCAACGAGCTGCTGGAGTCCGAGGACGTGTCGCCGCGCATCGCCGACCTGCGCGCGGGCGTGGTGACCGACCTGTTCCACCAGTACGTGCCGGAGGAGAGCGTCGAGGAGCAGTGGAACGTCCAGGGGCTGGAGACGGCGCTGAAGTCGGAGCTGAGCGTTGCCGCGCCGCTGCAGTCCTGGCTCGCCGCCGAGGCGGACCTGGACGCCGAGGCGCTGCTGTCGCGCGTCGTCGCGGAGGCGCAGGCCGCGTACGCAGTGAAGATCCCGGCGGGCGCCGAGACGGCGTTCCATCAGTACGAGCGCTACGTGATGCTGCAGATCCTCGACTCGCACTGGCGCGAGCACCTCGCCGCGCTGGATCACCTGCGCCAGGGCATCCACCTGNNCCGAAGCAGGAGTACAAGCGCGAGGCGTTCGAGCTGTTCGGCGCGATGCTCGAGGCGGTGAAGCTCGAAGTGACGCGCACGCTGATGGCGGTCGAGATTCGCGCGACCGAGGAAGTGCCGCAGGCGGACGTCGAGCCGCACGTGGAGAACGTGCGGCTGCAGCACGCGGACTACGAAGAGGCGCTGGCCGAGGCCGCCGAGCCGAAGAAGGCCCAGCCCGCGGTGCGCGCGACGATGAAGGTGGGGCGCAACGAGCCGTGCCCCTGCGGGTCAGGAAAGAA
>DKBI01000320.1 GCA_002451175.1 Betaproteobacteria bacterium UBA6904 | reverse complement strand
TGCCGCAGCTGCTCGGCAAGCACCGCGTGAGGCGGCGAGACGACTACGAACCGCGCTTTGAACACGGTGCGCAGAACTCCCACCGGATCCTCCACCCGCCCGGCGCCCATCGTGATCCAAAGCGCAAACCGCGCCGGATCGCCGTACGCCAGATAGTGGCCATCGAGCCCGTTGACGTAGCGCACGCGATCGGCCCGCCAGACCAGCGCCGTGAAATCGGTCCAGGCGGTGTTGAAGACGATGTCCCCGGGACGACCGAGCACGTCCAATGCCTCGCCGACGCGCGCGAGATAAGTCAGCGGCACCACCCTGACCTGCTCGACCGCCGCCACCCCGACGCTCGAAGCCACCACGGACCAGAGCCCTGCGAGGACCGTCCACAGACGCCGCCGTCGCTGCACCGGCAACGCGTCCCGCAGCGCAAGACCCGCGGCGAGAACAGCGAACGGCACGTAGTACTCGACGTAACGAACCGCCATGAACTGCAGCCCCAGCGCAAGGAACGCCACGCCTACAGCGATGCTCAGTTCGGTCGAGGGGCGACACGCCTGGTCCCTCGCCCATCGCCACGCTACGCTGCCGAGCGCGGCACCGAGCATCAGATGCGTCGGCCACGAATGCCTCAGCACGTTGCGCCAGCCCGGCGGATACCACTCGCTGCCGACGAGCGACGACAGTTGCTCGCCAAGCAGCGCCTTCTTGTAGAGCACGTGAAAGATCAGATACTCCAGGTGCCGCGGAAACCAGGGGCTCAGGATCAGTGCGCAACTCAGCCCGGCGGCAACCGCCAGCAGCGGCGCCATCACCACCTTGCGGTCTTCCAGACTGCAAGCGGCGCTCGCGATCAGCGCCACGGGGCCGAGAATGACCGCGGCGTGGTAACTCTGCATGAACAGGAAGGCCACGAGGCCCAGCACCATGTGCTTGCGCCGCGCCATGGCCCACAGCGCCAGCAGGGTGAAGATCAATGCAATGTTCTGCCCCCGCAGCATCATCAGGCGATAGGGCATCAGATCGCTCGCGGAGATCGCGAGCAGCGCGAACAGCGGCGCCGCAGGAACGTTGAGCATCCGCATCACGAAGGCAAAGGCCGCTGCCGTAGCGGCCGCGTTGACTGCGGTCGCCGAAACCAGGCGCTGGACGGGATCGTCGATCCAGGTAAACGGAACCAGAAGCCAGTGCCAGAGCCAGACGTAGTCCGGCCCGCGCTCGCCAAGAACCGTGTAGGGCAGCCAGGGAATGTCGAACCACAACCCGGTCTTCGCGAGCCACTGCGCGACCTTGACGTGGTAGTGCCCGTCGAAATCGATGGTGCCGTTCCAATGCGCGAGCTTCCACGCAAAGTAGGCAAGCGTCACGCAGAAGACGACCGCGGCCTCGATGACGGCCTGCGTGCGGTTCCGAGTCTCTTCGTTGGCGGGCATGGCGATTCGATGGTCCGGCCGCATCGCACCCGGGGCTCTCGATGCGCGACATGCTAGCGTATCGTCCGCCGGCGTTGTGAAATCATGCAGAATGGGGGCACATGTTGGTCCGCTTTCCCATTTTCGAACTGCCGGCGGCGGCCGAAGCGTTGCGCGCGGACGTGCGCGCGTTCATCGCGGACGAGCAGGCCGCGGGCCGCTGGCGGCCGGGCGGCGATTTCGCCACCCACTACGACCCGGCGTTTTCGCGGCGCCTGGGCGAGCGTGGCTGGCTCGGCATGACCTGGCCGCGGCGGTACGGCGGCGGGGAGCGCAGCACGCTCGAGCGCCTCGTGCTGAGCGAGGAGCTGCTCGCCGCCAACGCGCCGGTCGCCGCGCACTGGATCGCCGACCGGCAGAGCGGCCCCCTGCTCCTGCGCTATGGCAGCGAAGCGCAGCGCCGCGAGTTCCTGCCGCGCATCGCGCGCGGGGAAATCTTCTTCTCCATCGGCATGAGCGAGCCGGATTCCGGCTCGGACCTGGCGTCCGTGCGCACGCGCGCAACCCAGGTCGCAGGCGGCTGGCGCATCTCCGGGCGCAAGATCTGGACGACGTTCGCGCACCTCAACCATTACGCCATCGTGCTGGCACGCACGGGCGAGGCCGGCCCTTCCCGGCACGAGGGGTTGTCGCAGTTCATCGTCGACCTCAAGGCGGGCGACATCCGCGTGCGGCCGATCGTCAACATGGCCGGGCAGAGCGAGTTCAACGAGGTGACCTTCGACGAGGCGTTCGTCGCCGACGATCGGCTGGTGGGCGAGCCCGGCAACGGCTGGCGGCAGGTGACGAGCGAACTGGCGTACGAGCGCAGCGGACCCGAACGCTATCTGAGCTGCATCCGCGTCCTGGAAGCCACCCTGCAGTGCGCGCGCGACCATCCGACGCCGCGGGTGCGCGAGGCCCTTGGCCGAGCCTGCGCGAAGCTGATCGCGCTGCGCAGCATGTCGATCGCGGTCGCCGCGCTCCTGCAGCGCGGGGAGATGCCCAATCTGGAGGCCGCGCTGATCAAGGACCTGGGAACGGCCTTCGAACGCGAGCAGATCAATGTCTTCCGCGCCCTGCGCACCGAAATTCCNNGCCCGCGGATTGGGTCTTCGCTGATGACGACCGCTGACGCGCGCCCGCTGGAACCCCTGCTGGTCGCCGACCCGATGGTCAGGGACGCCGCCGAGCGGGCATTCGCCGACCTCGCCGAGCGCTGGTTCCGTCCTGGCGGCGAGGCGCCGCCCGCGCCCGCCTTGGTGCGCCGATCGTTGCTGGATTCGGTCGTCGACCTCGGCTTTGCGGAAGCGCTGCCGTCGCCCGGCGATCCCGAGGGGTGGCCGGACGCTGCCGTGATCATCCGCGCCCAGGCGCGATCGGCCACGCCCGTGGACATGGCGGTGCTGCTCGTGACCGGCGACCGCGAGGCGGCGATCGCCGAGGATCCGGGGCAGTACCGGTGCGGCCAGTCGCCTGTGCTGCCGACCGAGGCCACCGCCCGGTCCGCGCTGGCGCTCGGGCGCTGCCTGCAGATCTGCGGCGCGATGGATGCGGCGCTCGCGCTGTCGCTGCGCTACGTGCAGGACCGGCGCCAGTTCGGCAGGCCGCTGTCCGCNNGCGCGCGAGGGCGGCACGAGTGCGCGGCTGCCGGCGCTGATCGACGCGGCGTCGCTCGTCGCAGGACACGCCGTGGACGTCGTCTACGACGCCTGCCACCAGGTGCACGGCGCCATCGGCTTCACGCGGGAGTACGCCCTGCACCGCCACACGCTCGACCTGCTGCGCTGGCGCGACCACCTGCAGGTCCTGCGCGGCGGCGAACTCGCCAGCGCCGAGCGGTTGGGCGATGCCGTGCTGCAGGCGAGCGGCGTCTGGCGGGCGGTCACGGGACTGATGAATTTCGGAGACGCGCATGACTGACTTCGTGCTTTACGAACGCGACCACGCGATCGTTACGCTGACCCTCAACCGGCCCCGCGAGCGCAACGCGCTGTCCACGCAGGGACAGTGGGACGAGTTCGTCGGCTATTGCGAGCGCATCCGCGCCGACGAAGACGTCAAGGTCGTCATCCTGACCGGAGCGGGCTCTGCGTTCTCCGCGGGCGGCAACGTCAAGGACATGCGCGACAAGCGCGGCATCGCCTCCGGCAGCCCGTACCGCATCGCGCAGGGCTACGCCTTGGGCATTCAGCGCATCCCGCTGGCGCTGCACCAGCTCGAGGTGCCGACGATCGCGGCTGTCAATGGGCCGGCCATCGGCGCGGGCTGCGATCTCGCCTGCATGTGCGACATCCGCATTGCCTCCGAGCATGCGCGATTCGCCGAGAGCTTCGTGAAACTGGGCATCGTGCCGGGCGACGGCGGGGCCTGGCTCCTGCAGCGCGCCATCGGCTACCAGCGCGCCGCCGAACTCAGCTTCACGGGCGACGTGATCGATGCGCAGACGGCGCTCGCGATCGGGCTCGTCACGCGGGTGGTGCCGCAGGACCTGCTGATGCCCGCGGCGCACGAGCTGGCGGTGCGCATCGCGGCCAACCCGGCGCCCGCCCTGCGCATGGCCAAGCGGCTCCTGCGCCAGGCGCAGACCGCGCGTCTCGACGAGACGCTGCAACTGTCCGCGGCGCTCCAGGCGCTCGCCCACCACACTCCGGAACACGATCAGGCCGTCGCGGAGTTCTTCGCGCAGCGCAAGTAACAACCGCGGCGCGCGTCAGACTCCGCGTTGCGGCGTCTCGTGGGTCTTGACGTCCCCGCGGTCCACGCGGGCGAACTCCTCGAGCTTGCGGCCCGCCGCGTCGAATGCGTCGCGCAGCGCCACGTACACGTCTTCGTCGTGATCGCGATTGATCGCGATGGTGTGGCGCGGCAGGCGCAGGTCGAGACGCACGGCGAACAGGCGTCCCTGGTGGTGGTGCCGGTCGGCTTCCTCGACGACGACGTGGCAACTCATGATGCGCGGATGAAACGCGTCCAGCTTTTCCGCCTTCGACCGGATGCGGGCGTCGAGCGCTTCGGACCGCGCGAACCCGCGATATGTGATCTGCAGAGGCAGTTGCATGATCAGGCCTTCTCGGTGGAACGACGCCTTCAGCGTACCGCGCCGGCCCATGCGGCGATTGACAGCCATCAAGACGCGCGGGCGACCACGCCGCACGCGCAGCCGCTAGAATCCCCGCCCTATGGCCATGCCGATTCCCGAGGGATTCCGGATCCTCAATTTGCCGCGCAATCCGTTCATCGAGGCGAACGGGCCGCTCTACGGCCGCCTGGACGGGGCGCGCTTCATCATGGGCTTCCTCTGCGAGCGCAAGCATTGCAATCCCATGATGGCCTGCCATGGCGGCATGCTGGCCACGCTTGCGGACATGCTGCTGCTCCTCGGCACCAACATCCAGTCGCAGCTCGGCCAGTTCCTGTTGACCGTGAGCCTCGATATCGATTTCGTGGGTCCGGTGATGGAGGGCGACTGGCTCGAGGGCCGGACCGAGGTGCTGCGCGCCGGCAAGAGCGTGATCTTCACCGAGGGCCGGATGACCGTCGACGCAAAGACGGTGGCGCGCGTCAACGCAATCCTGAAACCGAGCGGCAAGCCGCTCGCCGATTTCACGCCCGGCCGCTACTTCGCCTGATCCGGACGGCGATCCGCGATACGCCAGCCGCGAGGCCCGGGTGGCGCATCGCCATCCCCGGGTTGCATCGTCAGGACGGCTTCGAGAGCAGCTCGGTGACGCCGCCGATGGCCGCGGTGTTCACGGTCAACGTCCGCTCGGTCGCGAAGCGAAGCAGGTAATGCGGCCCTCCCGCCTTGGGACCGGTTCCCGAGAGACCTTCGCCACCGAACGGCTGGACGCCGACGACGGCACCGATCATGCTGCGGTTGACGTAAACGTTGCCAACCCGCGCCGTCGCGGTCACGTGGTCGATGAAACGCTGGATGCGGCTGTGGATGCCGAGCGTCAAACCGTAACCGGTTTCGCGGATCCAGGTCAGCACAGCCTCGAGCTCGCTCCGGCGATACCGGCAGACGTGCAGGATCGGGCCGAACACCTCGTGCCGCGGAACGCGATCGAGCGGCAGCTCGAAGGCGATCGGCGCGACGAAGTTGCCGGCGGCCGGGGCAGGCGCCTCGCCAATGAGCCGGGCGGTTGCCCTCATGCGCGCCACGTGCTCGAGCAGGACCGCACGCGACGCTGCGTCGATGATCGGCCCGACGTCCGTGTCGGGTTCCGCGGGATCTCCGATCTTCAGCTCGGCCAGAGCCCCTGCGATCAGCTGCAGCACGCGAGGCGCGGCACCGTCTTCGACGAACAGGATCCGCTGGGCCGAGCAGCGCTGTCCGGCGCTCTGAAACGCCGACGCCACCACGTCGTCCACCACCTGCTCGGGAAGCGCCGATCCGTCCGCGAGCATCGCGTTGACCCCGCCCGTCTCTGCGATCAGCGGCACGATCGGTCCCGGCCGCTCGGCGAGCGCCCCATGAATGCGCCGCGCCGTTTCGTGGGAGCCCGTGAAGGCCACGCCGGCGACGCGCGGATCGGATACCAGCGCCGCGCCGACGCGCCCCCCTTCCCCGACGACGCAATGCACGACGTCGCGCGGAACACCCGCCGCATGCAGCAGCGCGACCGCCTCCCAGCCGACCCGGGGCGTCTGCTCCGCGGGTTTCGCGACGACCGTGTTGCCTGCAGCGAGCGCCGCCGCCACCTGCCCCGTGAAGATGGCGAGGGGAAAGTTCCACGGCGCGATGCAGGCAAACACGCCGCGGCCGCACAGGCGCAGTTCGTTGCGCTCGCCCGCGGGCCCCGTCAGGACCTGGGACTGCCCGAACCGGGTCCGCGCCTGCAGCGCGTAGTAGCGGCAGAAATCCGCCGCCTCGCGCACCTCCGAAACCGCATCGGCATAGGTCCGCCGGCCTTCGCGCACGATCAGCGAGACGAACTCGGTGCGGCGCGCCTCGAACGCATCGGCCGCGCGCTCGAGCCGCGCGGCGCGCTCGCCTGCCGGACGCCGCGTCCAGGCGTCGAACGCAGCGTATGCCGAGGCGATCGCGTCCATGAGATCGGCTTCAGGAGGCGGCGCGACCGGGCCATCGTCCGCAATGCGGGCGCGAAGCTCCTCGACGACGTCGCCGCGCTGGAGGTCGACGCCGCTGGAATTGCGCCGATCCGGGTACAGATCGCAGGGTGCCGGGATGCGTGCATCGCCCGTGTACGGCGAAGGCAGCACGGCTGCTGGATCCCCGACCAGGACGTCGAGTGGAATGGCCGGGTCGGTGATCTGATGAACGAACGAGGTGTTGGCGCCGTTCTCCAGCATGCGCCGCACCAGATACGGCAGCAGATCCGCAAAGCTGCCCACCGGCGCGTACTCGCGGCAGGCGACCGTGCGCTCTGCGCGCAGCACATCGAACAAGGCGTCGCCCATCCCGTACAACTTCTGGAATTCGAACGGCCGGTCACCGGCCAACTCCAGAATCGTGGCCACGGTTCTGCAGTTGTGCGTGGCAAGCGCCGGGAAGAGCGATGCCGGCGCCGCCAGGAGTTTCGCCGCGCACGCGGCGTAGGCGACGTCGGTGGCACATTTGCGCGTGAACACGGGGTAGTCCGGCAGGCCGAGCTGCTGGGCGCGCTTGATCTCGCCGTCCCAGTACGCGCCTTTCACCAGGCGCACGGTCAACGGCCGCTTCAGATCCGCCAGCCAGTCGCAGACGGCCAGCGCACGACGCTGGTAGGCCTGGACGGCAATGCCGACGGGGGCGGCGCTGCTCACGGCATCGAACAGGTCGAGCGTCAGCTCGAGGCGATCGCACTCTTCGGCATCCAGCGTCAACCCGACCGCGCGCTGCTCGGCCCTGCGCGCAAGCTCGACGACCACGGGCCGCAACTCCGTCAGGATGCGGCCGCGTTGCGATTCCTCGAATCTCGGGTGCAAGGCAGAAAGCTTGATCGATACGCTGTCGCCGATGCGCGCACCGTCGATGGCCTGCGCATAGGCGGCGCGATATCGCGCCGCATCCTCGCGCGTACGGGAGGCCTCCCCAAGCATGTCGAACGAGTAGCGGTAGTGCGGTCGCGCGGAGGCACGCTGAACCGCCTCGCGCATCGTTTCGCCAATGACGAACTGCCCAGCCAGAATCCGCATCGCCTGGCGCACCGCGCGGCGCACGAATGGCTCGCCGGCGCGCGCCGCGATGCGCTTGAGCTGGGCGACGGGCTCCTCGCCCGCATCGTGCCAGCGGGCCAGCGTGCCCGTGAGCATCAGGGCCCAATCGGCGGCACTCGCGCCCCACGAGGCCTCGGCGTCTTCGCCCCAACGACCGCTCGCCAGCTTGTCGCGCAGCAGCGCATCGGCGGTGTCGGGGTCCGGAATGCGCAGCAAGGCCTCGGCCACGCACATCAGGGCGACGCCTTCCTGCGTCGACAGGCTGTAATGGCGCAGGAACGATTCGGCGCTGAGCGGCCCCTGCGGCGTCGCGCGGACACGCCGCGCCAGCTGCAGCGCCTGATCGGTGATCCGGGCCACCGCCGGCGGGCCCGGCTGCAGGGCGAGCGCGCGGGCGAGCACCTCCGCCTCGGGAGCGCGGTGGTCCCGGCGGATCGCCTCGAGCGCTCGGGCGGTGGGCATGCGTTCCGCGATCACAGCGCCGACGTTGACCCCTGTCAAGCAAAACCGGCAGGATTCCCCTAGCCTGAAAGCGGGGCCCGCGACTGCCCGCGGACCGAGGGAGGCCGGTGCGCGTCGACACGACTCAGTCCAGAACCGATCCGCGGTTCCTCAGCCATCTCGTCCGACAGACGTATGGCTTCGTCCTCGCGGGCGGCCGCGGCAGCCGGCTCGAGCAGCTGACCGACTGGCGCGCCAAGCCGGCGGTNNCCCTTCGGCGGCAAGTACCGCATCATCGACTTCACGCTGTCCAATTGCGTCAATTCCGGCGTGCGGCGGATCGGCGTCGCCACGCAGTACAAGGCGCAGAGCCTGATCCAGCATCTGCAGCGCGGCTGGAGCTTCCTCGACGGGCGCATCCGCGAATCGCTCGACATCCTGCCCGCGCAGCAGCAGGTCCAGGAGCACTGGTATCTCGGCACCGCGGACGCCGTGTTCCAGAACCTCGCCCTGCTGCGCGCCGACGGCTGCGAGTACGTACTCGTGCTGTCGGGCGATCACGTCTACAAGATGGACTACGGCAAGATGCTCGCGCACCACGTTGCGCAGCAGGCGGACCTGACGATCGCCTGCGTCGAGGTGCCGCAGCGCGAGGCGAGTGCGCTGGGCGTCATCGAGGTCGACGCGGAATTCCGCGTGCGGCGGTTCCTCGAAAAGCCCGCGCACGCGGAGTCCATGCCCGGTCGCGAGGGCTGGGTGCTCGCCAACATGGGCGTGTACATCTTCAACGCGCCGTTCCTGTTCGAGCAGGTGACGCGCGACGCCGACGATCCGCGCTCGAGCCACGATTTCGGCAAGGACGTGATTCCGCACGTCGTGCCGCGGTACCGCGTCCTCGCGCAGCGCTTCGCCGAGAGCTGCGTGGGCGCGCCGTGCGAGCAGCCGTACTGGCGCGACGTGGGGACGCTCGACGCGTTCTGGGAAGCCAACATGGAGCTCACCAAGATATCGCCCGAGCTCAACCTCTACGACGCCGAGTGGCCGATCTGGACGTACCAGGAGCAGCTGCCGCCCGCGAAGTTCGTGTTCGACGAGGAGAGCCGGCGGGGCTTCGCCGTCGATTCGATGGTCTCCGGCGGATGCATCGTCAGCGGCGCGACGCTGCGCCGCTCGGTCCTCTTCTCGAACGTGCGCGTCGAGAATCAGGCCCGCATCGAGGATTCGGTGGTGTTGCCCGACGTCGAAATCGGCCGCGGCGCCGTGATCCGGCGCGCGATCGTCGACGCGCACTGTCGCATACCGGAGGGCTTGACCATCGGGCTCGATCCGGAGGCGGACCGCCAGCGCTTCCATGTCACCGCCAACGGCGTCCATCTCGTGACGCCCGACATGCTCGGCCAGAAAGTGCAGCGCGTGCGCTGAAAAGAAACGGGGTCAGACCCCATTGGGGTCTGACCCCGTTCTGTGTTGGACGCCCGGGAGGGAGAGCGACGTCTCCCGCCCGCTGCGGGCTAGTCCTTGATCAGCTGAACGTACGGCACCTTTTTCAGCGACCACTTGTGGGTATTGCGGTCGTATACCGAGTTCGTGAAGCACTTCCAGTTCTCGTCGTCGATGTAGTTGTGGTCCAT
>DKBI01000057.1 GCA_002451175.1 Betaproteobacteria bacterium UBA6904 | reverse complement strand
CGAGCTGTCGCCGGAGGACAAGCTTGCCGTGTCGCGCGCGCGCAAGATCCAGCGGTTCCTGTCGCAGCCGTTCACGGTGGCGCGCAACTTCACCGGCACCGAAGGCAAGTACGTCACCCTCAAGGACACGATCAAGGGCTTCAACATGATCGTCAACGGGGAATGCGATCACCTCCCCGAGCAGGCCTTCTACATGGTCGGGCCGATCGAGGAAGCTTTCGAGAAGGCGAAGACGCTCCAGTAATGACCGCCACCATTCACATCGACGTCGTCAGCGCGGAAGAGGCGATCTTTTCTGGCGAGGCGGAGTTCGTCGTGCTTCCCGGAGAGTCCGGGGAACTTGGCATCTACCCGCGCCACACGCCGCTGATCACGCGGATCAAGCCGGGCGCGGTGCGCATTCTGCCGGCGGGCGGCGGTGAGGAGCAGCTCATCTTCGTCGCGGGCGGCATTCTCGAGGTGCAGCCGAAGGCGATCACGGTCCTCGCGGACACCGCGATTCGCGGCCATGACCTGGACGAAGCCAAGGCGAACGAGGCGATCCAGCGGGCCGAGGAAGCGCGCCGCAACGCCAAGGACAAGCAGGAGATCGCAGTCGTCGAAGGTGAGCTGGCGATGCTCGCCGCGCAGTTGGCGGCGATCCGCAAGCTGCGCAAGCGCTGACAACGGCTGTCTGGCGAGTGTTTGCTGCGCTACGGTGCGCAGCCGACGCCGAGTGCCGCCAGCCGACCGATCTCCTCCTCGGCGAATCCCCAGTTGCGAAGGGCTTCGCGCCCCCCGGCCCCGCGCTCTGGAGGCGCGCGGCGGATCTCGCCAGGCGTACGCGACAAGCGCGGCGCCGGCGCGGGCTGTACGACCTTCGCGGCGTCGACAAACGTGCGACGGCTCAGGTTGTGCGGATGCGCGCGCGCCTCGGAGAAGGTCAGGACCGGGGCAAAACAGGCATCCGAGCCGTCGAAGATGGAGTTCCATTCCTCGCGCGTCTTCAGACGAAACGTTGCCGCCAATCGCTCCCTGAGCTCGGCCCATCGGCCGCGGTCGTGCTGCGGCGGCAGCTGGCCAGGCGACAGACCAAGGCGTTTGAGCAGTTCGTCATAGAACTTGGGTTCGATCGACCCGATGGCAACGTACTTTCCATCCTTCGTTTCGTAGACGTCGTACCACGGCGCGCCGGAGTCCAGGGCATTCGCGCCTCGCGCCTCGCTCCAGCGCCCGGCGGCGAGCATTCCCCAGAACATCGTCGACAGGAGCGAGGCGCCATCCACCATGGCTGCGTCAACGACTTGCCCCTTGCCGGAGCGCTGCGCCTCGAGGAGTGCGCAGACGATGCCGAAGGCGAGCAACATGCCCCCGCCACCGAAGTCGCCGATCAGGTTCAACGGCGGCACGGGCGAGCCACCAGCGCGGCCGATTGCGTGGAGTATCCCCGTCAGGGCGATGTAGTTGATATCGTGACCCGCCCGTGGCGCAAGCGGCCCGTCCTGTCCCCAGCCGGTCATGCGGCCGTAAACCAGCCGCGGATTGTGCTTCAGCAGCACGTCCGGGCCGAGGCCCAGGCGCTCCATCACGCCCGGACGGAACCCCTCAATCAGGGCATCCGCCCTTGATGTCATCCAGAGGGCGGCCTCGATCCCGTCCGCCGTCTTCAGATCGAGGGTCAGCGATCGTCTGCCGCGCAGCATGACATCGGAGCTGCGTTCACGTCCCAGGCCGAGGCTCGGATCCTGCGGCCGATCGACGAGCAAAACGTCGGCGCCCATGTCCGCGAGCAGCATGCCGCAGAATGGGCCTGGCCCGATGGCTTCGAATTCGAGTACGCGAACGCCTGCAAGGGGACCCATGGTTTTCCTCAGCGCGGCGTCGCGTACGGTTCGTCCGCGGCAACGAACTCCGTTTCCGCCAGAGCCGCCGCGCTCCACGCCCCTACCGCGGGTGACTCCGTCAGTCGACGTCGATACTGCTCGGCAGCGCCTTGCAGGACGACCCCGTAGGTGACGAAGCGCATCGCCACTGGCGCGAAATACGCGTCTGCCGCGGAAAACGCGCCGAACAGGTACGGTGCCGACCCGCCAAACCGTGTTCGCGCATCCGTCCAAAGCGTGCTGATGCGTGCAATGTCGCGCGCAACGTTCGGATTCATGCCCTTGCCAGGGTACCGGCCGTGGATATTCATCGGCATCGCGGCACGCAGCGCTTGGAAGCCGGCGTGCATTTCGGCGCAGTAGGCCCGCGCCCAAGCCCGCGCATGGGGATCCACTGGCCAGAGGCCCTTGTGGGGGAATAGCTCGTTCACCCGCTCGACGATTGCCAGTGTGTCCCACGTGGCGAAACCTCCGCCGGGCGCTCCCTCCCACAGCACGGGCACCATCCCAGAAGGCGCGAGCGTGCTGATATGGTCGTCCCAGTCGCGCGACTCGAACTTCAGCAACCGTTCTTCAAAGTCGATGCCTGCGGCCCGCAGCGCCACCCAGGGTCGCATCGACCAGGAGGAGTAGTTCTTGTTGCCGATGACCAAGGTGAGGCGGGACGACATGCACGAATTGTCCACGCCTCTGCTGCAACTGCGCAAGCTGCCGAAGCGGCGGGCGGCGGCCGGAACATGTCTCCCGACCTCCTTTCCCGTCCGGCGCCGTCCGCCGCCGCGGTTCCTCTAGCGGATCGATCGCCGGACTAGCCCGCGCCGCAGCGTCAAGGGAACGCTACGGCGCAGTGGGTGCGCTCGGCGAATCATCGCTTCAAGACGCTTGACCGGCTGCTCGGTCCGAGGCGTTGGCGCCGGGAATGCGCATTCCACGCCCAAGGCAACGCCGCCATATTCCGCCAGCTCTCTCATGGGCGCTGCGCTGCAGGCACGGCTGCCGCGCCTGGCTGCACCTGCGCGCCGCTGCCTGCCAGCAGTAGCGTGCCCCCGGCAAGCAGGAGGCTTACGCTCACGCCGATGGCCAATGCGAGGGCGATCGGCGCTGCCAATTCCATGACGGCTTTTCTGCGCTGATTCATCGGAATTGATCTCCTTTCGAATGGCGGTTGGATCCTGCGTCGATTGCACGCCCTGAAGGGGCCGCCGGAGGGCCGCAAATCTGGCGGTGGAGCGGCAGATCATGACGAAAAAATGACTGCGTCCGATCCGGTATATTGATCACATGCCGCGCCGCATCGCACTGGTCGAGGACGAGCCTTCCATCCGCGCGAATTACGCCGACGCACTTCGTCGCCATGGCTACGAGGTAGCCGCATACGACGGCGCGGCGTCGGCGCTTGCCGCCTTTCGTGCCCGTCTGCCGGATCTGGCGATCATCGACATCGGCTTGGGCGATGACCCGGAGGGCGGCTTCGGGCTCTGCCGGGAGCTTCGCGCGCTGTCGCCTCAACTGCCGATCGTGTTCCTGAGCGCGCGCGATTCGGATTTCGACGTCGTGTCGGGGCTGCGCCTCGGGGCCGACGACTACGTCACCAAGGAGGCGAGCCTGCCCCAGCTGCTGGCCCGCATCGGCGCGCTGTTTCGGCGCGTGGACGTGCTGCGCGAGCGTCAGCCGCTCGAGGAGCGCCTGGACCGGGGCGCGCTCGAGCTGGACCTCAAGCGATTCAGCGCGCACTGGCGCGGCACGCGGGTCGACCTCACGCTGACCGAGTTCTGGATGGTGCATTCGCTGGCGCGGTATCCAGGGCACGTCAAGAACCGCGACCAGCTGATGCGAGACGCCGAGCTAGTCGTCGACGACGCGACGATCACGTCGCACATCAAACGGGTGCGCGCGAAGTTTCTGTCTGCCGATACCGGATTCGACGCCATCGAGACGGTTTACGGGATCGGCTATCGCTGGCGGGACTGACGTGAGAGGGCTCACGCTGCGGGCAAAGCTCGCGCTGGTTGCGCTCGTGCTCCTGGCGCTGCCCTGGGCTGGCTACCGTTATGTGCGCGAAACCGAGCGTTTCCTGCTGTCCGCGCAAGAATCCGCTCTCGCAGCCACGGCGCGGGCGGTCGCAACCGCGCTGCATGACCGCCCGCAGCTCCTGGATTACCGATCGACCGACGAATCGGCGCTGCGGCGCGAGGCAGAGCGGGAGCTGCGGACGCTGGCGGGTGGAACTTCGATGCTCGAGGACACCGGTGCGCCCGAGCGCGCGCCTGCGGCGAACCCCGAAATCGCCGCAATCCTCAAGGGCGTGGCGCGCGCGAGCTCCCGCGTTTGGGTGGTTAGCCGCGACTACCGCGTCCTTGCGCTGGCGGGCTCCCTGCATCGCAGTGATCCCGTGCCGCAGAACTTCGTGCAGCGGTCCTTGGGCTGGCTCATCGGCGCCCCGGACGAGGATTTTGACGAAGCCATCGCGGACGAGGCGATCGGTGCCGGGCGCGAAATTGCCGCCGCTCTGCAAGGCGCAGCGGGTGCGCGTACGCGCAATACGCGGGACGGGCGCGCGCGCGTGGTCTCGGCTGCGCATCCAATTTGGGTCAGCGACCAGGTTGTTGGCGCCGTGGTGGTCGAGGAGACCACGAACCGCATCGCCTCGCTGACGACGCAGGCGCTCGAGCGTCTGCTGATCATGACGCTGGCGACATTCGCGCTGGTCGGGGTGGTGCTGCTGTGGTTCGCGACGCGCATCTCGAACCGTATTCGGCGCCTGCGCGACGAGGCCGAAGCCGCAATCGACGCGCGAGGACGAGTTGCGCGGCTCGCCACGGCGTCGAATGCCGGAGACGAAATCGGCGATCTCTCGCGCAGTTTTACGACGGCGCTCGGCCGCATGCGCCGCTACAGCGCGTACCTGGAGGACATGGCCGGACGCCTGTCCCACGAGCTGCGCACGCCGATCGCCGTCGTGCGCTCGTCATTGGAGAATCTGCGCGCTGCGCGCGATCGCGAGGAGATTTCCACATACGCGGCGCGTGCGGACGAGGGGCTGGCCCGGCTTGCGGCGATCCTGGCGCGCATGACCGAGGCCAGCCGCCTTGAGCAGAGTCTCTCTAGCGCGACGCGGGAGCGATTTGACGCGGTGCCCGTCGTGCGCGGATGCGCCGAGGGCTACCGAATCGCCTACGCTCACGCGACCTTCGAGACCGAATTGCCCGAATCCCCGGTTCTCCTCGAAGGCAGTGCGGACCTGCTGGCACAGATGCTCGACAAGCTGGCCGAGAACGCGGTCGATTTCCATACCCGCGGAACGCCGATCCGAATTGCACTCGATGCCGGCGGGCGCTTGAGCGTGACGAACACCGGTCCTGGCATTCCGGAGTCGATTCGCGAATCGCTGTTCGAGTCCATGATTTCCGCGCGTTCGGGGCGTGCGGGCGATACCCCCCACCTCGGCCTGGGGCTGTACGTCGCGCGGTTGATCGCCGAATTTCATGGCGGTCGTCTGGAAGCGGAAAACCTGGCCGAGGGGGCGGGTGTCGTGGTTACCGCATGGCTGAAGCCCGAGCGCGGTCCAAACTTATAATTGCCCACTTGTCTTCGCAGCCACTATCCACTGGTTCGATCGACCTGCTCGTCGTAGGGGGCGGCGTCAATGGCGCCGGCATCGCCCGTGACGCCGCCGGGCGCGGCCTATCGGTCATGCTCGTGGAGAAGGACGACCTCGCGAGCGCCACCTCGTCCTGGTCCTCGAAGCTCATTCATGGCGGCCTGCGCTATTTGGAGCATTACGAGTTTCGCCTGGTCGCCGAAGCGCTCGCCGAGCGCGAGGTGCTCCTGAGGGTCGCGCCGCATCTGGTCTGGCCGGCGCGTTTCATCATGCCGCACGTCCCGGAACTGCGACCGCGCTGGATGATCCGCGCGGGGCTGTTCCTGTACGACCATCTTGGCGGATGGCAGCGGCGGCGCGACGCGGGTGCGCGGTCGCTGCCGGGATCGCACGGCGTGCGCATCGACCGAGCACCCTACGCGGCGGCGCTCAAACCGCAGTTCCACCATGGGTTCGAGTACTCGGATTGCCGTGTAGACGATGCGCGGCTGGTCATCGCGAACGCGCTCAGCGCGCGGGAACGCGGCGCCCGCATCCTCACGCGCACGGCGTGCGTCAGTGGTGAGCGCCGGGACGGCCTGTGGCGGGTTCGACTGTCGGACGGCGAAACCATCGCCTGTCGCGTCATCGTCAATGCCGCCGGCCCTTGGGTGAAACAGGTGCTGAACGAGCGCCTCGAGCAGCCGTCGCGCGACGCGGTGCGGCTCGTCAAAGGAAGCCACATCGTCGTGCCGCGCCTGTATGAGGGTGAGCACGTGTTTCTGCTGCAGAACGACGACCGTCGCGTGGTCTTCATGATTCCCTACGAGGAGCGGTTCACCCTGGTGGGAACGACCGACGAAGAGGTGCCGGACGCCGAGCGACCCACGGTGAGCAAGAAGGAAATCGACTATCTGTGCCGCGCCGTAAACCGCTACCTGCGCAATCCCGTCGACCCCGCGCAGGTGGTCTGGCACTACGCCGGCGTGCGCCCGCTGTATGACGACGGTACGAGCGATCCGGCCGCCGTGACCCGCGATTACACCTTGCGGCTCGACGGCGGCGAGGGCCTGGCGCCGGTGCTGTCGATATTCGGCGGCAAGATTACGACGTACCGGTGCCTTGCCGAGCAGGTGACCGATCGGCTCCGGCGCTTCTTCCCGGCGATGGGGCCGGCGTGGACGTCGAGCGCGCCGCTGCCCGGGAGTGAGTTTGACGAGCAAGGCCGCGTCGCAGCGCGCAATGCGTTCTTCGCCCGATTTCCGCGTATCGATCGCGCAACGCTGCGCGGGATCTTTCGCCGTCACGGGTCACGTGCCCTGGGCGTCGTTGGCGATGGCGACCTCGGCGAGCATTACGGTGCCGGACTGTACGAGCGGGAAATCCGTTTTTTCGTGGAGCACGAGTGGGCGAAGACGGCGCAAGACGTTCTCTGGCGCCGCACCAAGACGGGGCTTCACTTGACCGAGGCGCAGCGNNGCCGCCGTGCAGCGCCTGCACGCCGCAGGCAAGCGCGTGGTGCCGATCACCGGGCGCCCCGCGGGCTGGTGCGATCAGATCGCGCGCCTGTGGCCGGTGGACGCGGTCGTCGGCGAGAACGGCGCGTTCTATTTCCTGCGACGGGAGGGGCGCCTGCACCGCTGCTTTCACGATCCCGAGGCCGTCCGTCGCCGCAATCGCGCCCGCCTGGAGGCGATTGCGCGGCGCATCCTGGCCGAGGTCCCTGGCACGGCTTTGGCGTCGGATCAGAGCTACCGCGAGACGGATCTCGCCGTGGACTATTGCGAAGACGTGCCCGCGCTCCCCCTCGAGTCCGCGGAGCGGATTGCGGCGCTGATGCGCGAGGCCGGCCTGACGGCGAAGGTCAGCTCGATTCACGTGAACGGCTGGTTCGGCGAGTACGACAAGCTCGCCATGACCCGCCGCTTGTTCAGCGAGCAGTTCGGCATCGATCTGGGCGTGGCCAACAAGCGCTATGCGTTCGCGGGCGATTCACCGAACGACGCGCCGATGTTTGCATTCTTTGCGAATTCCATCGGTGTCGCCAATGTGCTGCGGTTCACAGGTCGACTGGCATCGGAGCCCGCATTCGTGACACGCGGGGCGTGCGGGGCCGGATTCGCCGAGCTGGTCGAGCACCTGCTCGCTGAATCGTGATCCGCATGGGAAGCGAAGGCGTCGCTAGCGCGCGGCGCGCGGCGCGGCCGGGTACGGACTAGCGCCCATGGACTGGTGGTGGGCTTATCTTATGACGGGACTTCTCGTCGGCTTTCTCGCCGGGCTGCTCGGTATTGGCGGCGGCATGGTGATGGTGCCGGCTCTGGTCTTCATCTTCCGCGCCAAGGGGTTTCCGGCCGAACACCTGATGCACCTTGCGCTCGCGACCGCGATCACGACGATCGTCTTTACGTCCATTTCCAGTGTGCGCGCGCATCATGCGCACGGGGGTGTCGATTGGCCGATCGCGCGTTCCATGGCGCCGGGCATCGTCGCCGGGTCCTTCGTTGCAGCGCTGATCGCCGGGTTGGTTCCGACGCGGCTGCTGGCGGTGTTCTTTACCGCGTTCCTGTTCTTTGCCGCGACGCAGATGCTCCTGCAGCGCCGACCGGCGGCCGTGCGCGGGTTGCCCGGCGCATTCGGACTGTTCGGCGTGGGAGCCGCCATCGGAGGCCTGTCGAGCCTGCTCGCGGCCGGCGGAGCGTTTCTGTCGATTCCGTTCCTGGCGTGGTGCAACGTTTCCTTGCGGCGTGCGATTGGCACGGCCGCGGCAATCGGCTTTCCAATCGCCGTGGCGGGCTCGGCCGGGTACGTGGTTCAGGGCTTGCGTGCGAGCGGGCTGCCCGAAAGCAGTGTGGGTTTCGTATACCTTCCGGCGCTCGTGCTGATCGTGGCGACCAGCATGCTCGTGGCGCCGTGGGGCGCGCGGCTTGCGCACCGTCTGCCGGTCACGCGCTTGCGCGTGGTATTCGCGCTCATGCTTTACGCGCTGGCCGCGCGAATGCTGATGACCCTCGACTAGAGCGACAATTGAAATTTCGCAAAGGAGTCTGCTGCCATGCCGGGTCCCCTATCCCACGTCCGCGTCCTTGATCTGTCCCGTGTACTGGCCGGTCCCTGGGCCGGCCAGAATCTGGCCGATCTCGGCGCCGAGGTGATCAAGGTGGAGCGCCCGAAACTGGGTGATGACTCACGCACTTACGGCCCGCCGTGGATCAAGGACCGGGAAGGGCGCGATACGCGCGACTCGGCGTATTTCACCTCAGCGAACCGGGGCAAGAAATCGGTCACCGTAAACCTGTCGCAGCCGCAGGGGCAGGCGCTGGTGCGCGAACTGGCGCGCCTGTCCGACGTGTTGATCGAGAACTACAAGTTTGGCGACCTCGCGCGCTACGGACTGGGTTACGACGACCTGAAGAAGCTCAATCCGCGTCTCATCTACTGCTCGGTCACCGGATTCGGCCAGACCGGACCGTACCGCGAACGGCCGGGCTACGACTTCATGATTCAGGGCATGGGAGGCATGATGAGCGTCACCGGTGAACCGGACGGCGCGCCCGGGGGCGGGCCGCAGCGCGCCGGCGTCCCCGTGGCCGACATCATCACCGGCATGTACGCCTCGATCGCCATCTGCGCCGCGCTGGCGCACCGCGCAGAGAGCGGCGTCGGCCAGCATCTCGACCTGGCGCTGCTCGACTCGCAGATCGCCATGCTCGCGTACCAGAACACCAATTACTTCGCGACCGGCAAGCCGCCCCGGCGCATCGGCAATCTCCATCCGAACATCGTGCCGTATCAGCCGTTTCGCACGCTGGACGGCGAGGTCATCCTCGCCTGCGGCAACGACAACCTGTACCGCAAGTTCTGCGAGGCCGCGGGCTGTGCGCCGCTCGCCGAGGATCCGCGCTTCGTGACCAATGGCCAGCGCGTCGAAAACCGGGCGGAGCTGACACGCCGCCTGCAGGAGATCTTTGCCCAGCGCAGCACGCACGACTGGGTGGAGCTACTGGAGGGTGCGGGCGTGCCGAACGGGCCGATCAACGACATCGCGCAGGTCTTCGAGGAGCCGCAGGTGAAGGCGCGCGGCATCCGCATCGAAGCCGACCATCCTGTTGCGGGCCGACTGCCGATGGTGGCGAGTCCAATGCGATTCTCGGCGACGCCGCTGGAGCACGCTGTTGCGCCGCCGGTCCTCGGTCAGCACACCGACGAGATTCTACGGACGCTGCTCGGCAAGAGCGCGGCGGAAATCGCGAAGCTACGGGCCGACGGCACTCTTTGAATCAGTCGCCGCGCCACAGCTCGCGCGACGCTGCCACGCGGCCGTTCAGGAATCCCTCGTGGTAGTCCTCGATCCGCTCGAGGTCGTACAGATAGTTCACCATCATCCCGTAGGACTCGCTCAGCCCGCGGCGCGAGCCGTTGGCGAGCAGGTTCAGGCGCTCGACCCGGGCACCGTTGTTGAGATGGAATTTCGCCACGGGGTCGCTCGCAGGATCGGCTTCCCGTGTTGCGACGAGGTACGCCGCGCCCAGCCGCATGAGCGCCTCGCGCACGCCGCGCTCCAGCCCCTCGAGCCGCTCGGCATCCGGGGCGATGCCGCCGGCGGCAATCGCTGCGGCAACCGTGGCGCGCGCCTCGTCGAGCCGCGGCATCGCGCCACGCGGCATGCGCTGGGAATCGAGCGGAGCTCCCGCGCGCACCCACGCGGCAAATCCCGGCATCGGCGACAGCGTGCAAAAGCGCCGCACACCGGGGTACTCGCGGCGCAGGATTTCGGCCACGCGCTTGATGAGGAAGTTGCCCAGCGACACCCCGCGCAGGCCCGGCTGGCAGTTGGAGATCGAATAGAAGACTGCGCAGCGCGCGTTGTCGGCTGACTTGGGATTCGCGTCGCGATTGTCGATCAGCGGGGCGATGGCGTCGGGCATGTCGTGCAGCAACGCGACTTCCACGAAGATCAGCAGCTCCTTCGGCAGGGCCGGATGCAGGAAGGCAAAGCAACGGCGGTCAGGCTGCAGGCGGCGGCGCAGATCGTCCCAGTCGCGAATCGCATGGACCGCTTCGTGGCGGATGATCTGCTCCAGGAGGCTGGCCGGAGACGTCCAATCGACGCGCGCCAGCTCGAGAAATCCCGGACTGAACCACGACCCGAACAAGTGCACGAAATCGGCATCCACCGCCGCCAGCGCGGGATTCGACCGGAGTGCCTTGAGCAGATCCACCCGCATTCGCACGAGCGCTGCGGTGCCGCTGGGCGCGCGGTTGATCCGCCGCAGCAGCTCTTGTCGGGGTGGCTCCACTTCGAGAAACAGTCGCGCGAAGCTCTCTGGCGAGGATGCCTCCGCATAGCCGCGCGCCGCGTCGAGAACGCGCTGCGGGTCGGGCGAGTAGTGATCAGCGAGCAGAGCGAAGAACTGGCCGCGCAAGTCTTCGTCGAGCTGCCCATAGCGCTCGACGACGAGTTCGGCGAATTTCGCGCTGTTCGCCGCGCCGCGCTCGCCCAGCAGCAGATCGCAGGTTTCCTGCAGTCTGCGCAGCGCTGCTGCTTCGCGCCCGCGCTTGGTGCGGAACAGTCGCTCGAGGAGATTAGTGGCCATCAGTGCAACCGCCTTTCATAGGCCGCATGGTGTGTCCAATCGCGCAACGCGCGCAAGCCGAACAGGTCAATCGGAACCGAGATGCCGCTCCGCAGTTCGATCAGGCGGCCGCCCGCTGCTCCTGCAGCCGCCCGTCGGCCAGAAAACTCATCGCGGCCGCCACGCCGCCGGCCTGCAAGGGAACGCCGGCTAGCGTCAGCCCCATCTCGCAGCCGGCCAATGTGCCGATCAGCGACAGATCGTTGAAATCTCCGAGGTGTCCAATGCGAAAGACCCGTCCGGCGACCTTTCCAAGCCCCGTCCCGAGCGAGAGATCGAATCGCTCGAGAATGATCTTGCGTAGGCGATCGGCATCCATCCCCGCTGGCAGGAGAACCGCCGTGAGCGAGGCGCTGTATTCCTCGGGATTGCTCGCCAGAACCTCGAGACCCCAAGCGCGCACCGCGCGGCGCGTCGCCTCGGCGTGCCGCTGATGGCGCGCGAACACGTTCTCCAATCCCTCCTCGTCCAACAACATGCCGAGCGCTTCGCGCAGCCCATAAAGCAGATTGGTGGCCGGTGTGTACGGGAAGTAGCCCGCCGGCGAGCTGGCCAGCATCTCGTCCCAGCCCCAGTAGGACTTCGGCAGCTTGGCCGCCCGCGAGGCCTCGAGTGCCTTGTCGGAAATCGCGTTGAACGACAAGCCGGGCGGCAGCATCAGGCCCTTCTGCGATCCGCCGACCGTTACGTCGACCCCCCACTCGTCGTGGCGGTAGTCGATCGAGGCGAGCGAGGATATCGTGTCCACCAGGAGCAGCGCTGGATGGCCGGCGGCGTCGATCGCGCGACGCACAGCGCCAATGCGGGAGGTCACCCCCGTAGAGGTCTCGTTGTGCACGACGCACACCGCTCGGATCCGGCGTTCGCCATCGGCCCGCAGCCGCTTCTCGATCGCTTCGGGATCGGCGCCGGTGCGCCAGTCGCCGGCAAGAAACTCGGGCTTCAAACCCAGCTTCAGCGCCATCTTTTGCCAGAGCGTCGCGAAATGCCCGGTTTCGTACATGAGGACCGAGTCCCCGGGAGAAAGCGTGTTGACGAGGGCCGCTTCCCACGCCCCGGTGCCCGAGGCTGGGTAGATCACGACGCGTCCCTGTGTCTTGAAGACGCGTTTCATCCCCTCGAATACCGCCTTGCCCAAGGCGGCGAATTCCGGGCCGCGGTGGTCGATGGTCGGCCGGTCAATCGCTCTCAAAACGCGGTCCGGCACATTCGTCGGCCCTGGAATCTGCAAGAAATGACGTCCGGCGCGATAGGTCATGGCATTCCTCGAATTTGAATACAAATCACACAAACTGGTGCAGCATAGAGGTGCAGCATTGCGACATTCCCTGTTTTTTTGTATTCTGCATGCAAAACCTCCCGTGCCGCAAGTGTTGGATCGGAGATTCCTTTGACCTTGGCAACCGTAGCGCCCATCGAACGCCGGCCCCTCCACGCTGCGGCAATCGATCGGCTGCGCGACTTGATTCTTCAGGGTTCCCTGGCGCCCGGAGACCGGCTGAACGAGCGCGTGCTGACCGAACGCTTGGGAATCTCGCGCACACCGCTCCGCGAAGCGTTTAAGTTACTCGCCGCTGAGGGACTTGTGGAACTGCTGCCGCATCGCGGGGCAATCGTGGCTCCGTTGAACGCCGGGCGGTTGCGAGAAACCCTCGCGGTGCTGGGGGCCCTCGAGACGCTGATCGGCGAATTGGTTTGTGCCCACGCGACTGACGATGCGATCGGCGAAATCCGCGCTCTCCACTTCGAGATGCGGGCGGCGCATGCGCGGCGCGACCTCTCGGGGTATTTTCACCTCAATCAGGCGATTCACCTCCGGCTGGCCGAGGCTGCTGGCAACGCCGTGCTCGCGCAAACCTATCGCCAGCTCAACGCCAACGTTCGGCGCGTTCGGTATATGGCCAACCTGTCGCCGCAACGCTGGGATGCGGCCGTGCGCGAGCACGACGCGATTCTCGATTGCCTGACGGCGCGCGATGGCGTCCGGCTGAAGGCGCTGCTGTCGGAGCATCTTGCGCATAAGACCGCGTCGGTCCTGGCGGCGCTCGACGCGCCGCGCGAGGCCGCGTGAGCGGCCCGGCGTCGGCGCCGCGCCTGGCGGCGGTCAAGCCCGGCGACTCCGAGCTCGCGGCGCGCTTGCGGCGCGAGATCGACGGCGAAGTTCTCTTTGACGCCGCGAGCCGAGGCCGCTACTCGACGGATGCCTCGATCTACCAGATCGAACCTGTTGGCGCCGTGGTGCCGCGCACCGATGAGGCGGCGCGGGCGACGATCGCGATCGCCGCCTCCATGGAGATTCCCTTGCTCCCGCGCGGTGCCGGCAGTTCGCAATGCGGGCAGACGGTGGGTGCGGCGCTGGTCATCGACAACTCGAAGTATCTGAACCAGGTGCTTGAGCTCGACGTGCCGGGAAGGTGCGCCGTCGTGCAACCGGGCATGGCCCTCGACGCGCTGAACGCGCAGCTGCGCCCGCACGGTCTTTGGTTTCCCGTGGACGTCTCCACCTCGGCGCAGGCGACTCTGGGCGGCATGGCAGGCAACAATTCCTGCGGATCGCGCTCGATCGCCTACGGAAACATGGTCCACAACGTGACGGCGATCGATGCCGTAACGGCATCCGGCGCCCGGTGGCGGTTCGGTCCAATGGAGGGTGCTTCGGGTCCGCGTGAGTATCTCCAGCTCCTGCAAAGGTTGCGGGCGCTTTACGAGCGCGAAAGCGCGGAGATCGAGGCGCGATTCCCTGCCGTCTCGCGCCGCGTGGCGGGGTACAACCTGGATCACCTCGGCCCGCCGCACGCCAACGCGGCGCATTTGCTCGTCGGCTCCGAGGGCACGCTGGCGTACTTCGAGAGACTGCACCTGAAGCTGTCGCCGCTGCCGGCCGCAAAGGCGCTCGGCGTATGCCACTTCCCGCGCTTCTATACGGCGATGGATCTGACGCGCCACATCGTCAAGCTGGGACCGACGGCCGTCGAATTGGTGGACCGGACGATGATCGGTCTGGCGCGCGAAATCGGAGCCTTTCGCAGGACGGTCGATGCCTTCATCCGGGGGGAACCCGACGCGATTCTTCTCGTCGAGTTCGCTGGCGACGATGCGGCCGAGCAGCAGCGCAAGCTAGGGGAACTCGTCCAGATGATGGCCGATCTTGGCCTGCCGGACAGCGTCGTGGAAGTGACCGACACGCGGCAGCAGAAAGACATCTGGGAGGTCCGCAAGGCGGGACTCAACATCATGATGTCGATGAAGGGCGACGGCAAACCTGTCTCGTTCATCGAGGATTGCGCTGTTCCGCTCGAGCATCTCGCGGAGTACACCGACCGGCTGACGCAGGTCTTCGAAAGGCACGGTACGCGCGGCACCTGGTACGCGCACGCTTCGGTGGGTTGCCTGCATGTGCGGCCGGTGCTGGACATGCGCCGCGAAGGTGCGCGGCAAATGCGCGCCATCGCGGAGGAGGCCTGCGCGCTGGTGCGGCAGTTCAAGGGAGCGTATTCCGGCGAGCACGGCGACGGCCTGGTCCGCTCAGAATGGATCGCGCCGATGTTCGGCGCGCGCCTCAGCGCCGCGCTGGGCGAGATCAAGTCCTGGCTCGATCCCAAGGGCCTCATGAATCCAGGAAAGATCGTCAATGCGCCGCGCATGGACGATTCGTCCCTGTTTCGCTTCAAGCCCGGTTACCGGACGATTCCGTTGCAGCCGGCGCTCGACTGGAGCGAATGGGGCGGGTACGACAAGGCTGTCGAGATGTGCAACAACAACGGCCATTGCCGCAAGTTCGATGCCGGAACGATGTGCCCGTCGTATCGCGCGACCCGGGACGAGCGGCACCTCACGCGCGGACGCGCCAACACGCTGCGGCTCGCGCTGTCAGGCCAGCTCGCGTTGGAGGACGCGAAGGATGCGATGGAGCTCTGCGTGTCCTGCAAGGGCTGCAAGCGCGAATGCCCCACGGGCGTGGACATGGCGCGAATGAAGATCGAATACCTGGCCCAGTATCGCGTCCGTCATGCCCCCACGCTACGCGAGAGAGTGATCGCTTACTTGCCCAGATACGCGCCATGGGCGGCCCGTCTGGCGCCGCTCGCGAATTTTGCCGGCAGTCTGACGGCGCGCGCCCTCGGTTTCGCGGCGCACAGGGAATTGCCGCGCTGGCGTGGCGATCCCTACGTGGGGCCGGTGGATCCCGGCGCGGACGTCGTGCTGTTCATCGACACGTTCACGCGCTATTTCGAGCCGGAGAATGCGCGAGCCGCGGTACGGGTGCTCAACGCGGCCGGGTATCGCGTACACGCCACGGAGCCCCTTTGCTGCGGCCGAACTTTTCTCTCGGTGGGGCTGGTCGAACAGGCGCGTGCCGAGGCGCGACGGCTAAGCGAGGCGCTTGGACCGTTCGTTGCGCGCGGCGTCCCCATCCTCGGCCTGGAGCCCTCGTGCCTGTTCAGCCTGCGCGACGAATTCACCGTCCTGAGGCCCGGGGCAACGACCGACGCGCTCGCGCTTCGCGCGCGATTGATCGAGGAATTCCTGGCGGACGAGGCCGACGGGGGGCGATTGCGCCTGCCGCTCCGACCTGTCGCGCACACTGCGATCCTGCACGGTCATTGTCATCAGAAAGCCTTTGGCGCAATGGGTGCGGTCGAGCGCGCGCTGCGCCTCGTGCCGGGCCTATCGGTGATGCCGGTCGAGTCCAGCTGCTGCGGCATGGCGGGCAGCTTCGGCCACGAGGCGGAGCATTACGACGTCTCGATGAAGATGGCCGAAGCGAGCCTTCTGCCGGCAGTTCGCGAGGCTTCGGCCGACGCACTCATCGTCGCCGACGGCACGAGCTGCCGCCAGCAGATCGCGCACGGCGCGAACCGGCAGGCGATCCACGTCGTGCGGGTGCTCGAGCAGGCCCTGAGCTAGCGTCAGCACTTCGGCAGCCAGCGCTGCAGCCAATCGCGGGCGCGCTGGCGGGCATGCCGCGTCGCGGTTTTTTCTTCGGGGGACTGGTCGCGTCGGAAGTCGAACGCCCGGCGCGCCATGGGGTACATCTGCAGCTCGACGGGGACCCCGCGGTCCCAAAGCGCATAGAACGCGCGCGCATTCGAGAGCCGCCGCAGCTCGAAATCCTGTTCGCCGATCAGCATCAGGACGGGCGCCCGAAGGGTCTGCACCTCGGGCGCGATCGAATAGATCTGCGCCGGCTCCGGCGCATTGGGATTCTGAAAATGGCCGTAATAGGCGACGATCGCCCCAATGTCCTGCGGCCGTTTCGCCGCAAGGCGGAGCGCGTAATAGGGCCCCCGCGACACACCGACGACGCCGACGGGTCCCTTGCAGACATCGGGCCGCCGCAGCAGCGCGTCGAGCGCCGCTTCGACATCGCCCTCGGTTTCCGGGTCATGCGGCACGGGCCAGCGATCGATCAGGCGGCCTTTCTGCCAATCGGGCGCCAGCACGAGAAAGCCCTGTGACGCGAGCTCGCGGACGTGCGCACGCTCTTCGTCCTCGTAGCCGCGCCGCGCGTGGATGAAGAGCAGCGGCACGAAAGGCCCCGCACCCGCAGGTCGCGCGATCTCGACCGGGACGTCGACATTGCCATTGCGTGCGCTCGACGTTTCTACAACCTGCGCCGCAACGGCCAACGGCAACACGGCGAGGAACGAGAGAAGAGCGTTTCTCATGAGGATCTCCGCGTCCAGGCGAACAGGCCGATTCCGGCGAGGACCATCGGCAGGCTCAGCCACTGGCCCATCGACAAGCCGAGGGTCAACAGACCCAGAAAGTCATCGGGCTCGCGCGCATACTCGACGACGAAGCGAAATGCGCCATAGCCGATGAGAAACAGCGCCGAGACCTGGCCGCGCGGGCGCGATTTCGACGAGAACCACCACAGCACGGCGAACAGAGTGAGGCCTTCCAGCGCCATCTGATAAAGCTGTGACGGGTGTCGCGGCAACGGGCCGGCACCCCGAAACACCATCCCCCAAGGCAGATCCGTCACGCGGCCCCAAAGCTCGCCGTTGATGAAGTTTCCCAGCCGGCCGGTCGCCAGTCCCAGTGGAACGAGCGGAGCGAGAAAGTCCATGACATCCAGCCAGCGCAACCGGTGGCGGCGCGCGAAAACCACCATGGCAACCAGCACGCCGAGGAGCCCGCCGTGAAACGCCATGCCGCCCTGCCAGATGGCGAAAATCTCGAGCGGATGCGCAAGGTAGTAACCGGGTTTGTAGAACAGGACGTAGCCGAGCCGCCCGCCGAGGATCACGCCCAGTATCCCGGCAAACAGCAGGTCTTCGAACTGGGCGCGCGTCAGCAGCGAGCTCGCCGTTGCCCGCCCCGCCGCGATGCGACGCGTCCCCAGCCACCACGCGGCGGCAAAGCCCGCGAGATACATGAGCCCGTACCAACGGATCGCGAGGGGTCCGAGCGAAAACACCACCGGGTCGAAGTCGGGATGGGTGAGCACGTGGGGGGCCGCGTTAGTAGAATCGCATTCTAATCAGCGGAGGATTGCTCGCATGGCCTACAACCGCAGGAGCCGGCTCATCACTCAAGGCGTGGCGCGCTCGCCGAATCGCGCGATGCTGCGCGCAGTCGGGTTCAGGGACGGCGATTTCGACAAGCCCATCATCGGCGTGGCCAACGGGCACTCGACCCTGAATCCGTGCAACGCTGGCATCCAGCCATTGGTCGATCGCGTCATCGCGGCGGTGGAGACGGCGGGCGCGAAACCCCAGGTTTTCGGATTTCCGACCATCACGGACGGCATCGGCATGGGCACCGAGGCAATGAAGTACTCGCTGGTATCTCGCGAGGTGATCGCCGATTGCATCGAAACCGCGGTCA
>DKBI01000056.1 GCA_002451175.1 Betaproteobacteria bacterium UBA6904 | reverse complement strand
ACCGCCTCGATGGCGGCGGCCTTGTGCGGCGGATAGCCGCTGCGCTTGATGAGCGGGATCGTGATCACGCCGGTCGCCACGACGTTGGCGACCGCGCTGCCGGACACCGATCCGAAGAGCGCTGAGCCGACGACCGCCATCTTCGCCGGCCCTCCCCGAAAGCGGCCCATGGTGAGCATGGCGATGTCCGTGAAGAAGCGCGTGCCGCGGCTCGCGTTGAGCAGCTCGCCGAACAGCAGGAACGCGAGCACGATGGTCGTCGCCACCGCGAGCGGCACGCCGAGGATGCCGTTCACGTCGAGCGCCAGGTACGTCGAGAGCTTCTGCCAGTCCGTGGCGCGCGCCGCGAGCTGGCCCGGGAAGGCGTCGCCCCACAGCGCGTAGGCGAGAAAGCTTCCGGCGATGACCGGCAGCGCCCAGCCGGTCGCGCGCCGCAGCCCCTCCAGGGTCAGCACGATCGTGACGATGCCTGCGGCGACGGCGTCCTTGGGGCGCAGCATGATGAGGTCGACGAGCGCCTGATACTTCCAGGTCAGGTAGCCCACCGCCGCGAACCCGGCGATGCCGAACAGCACGTCGTACCAGGGCACGCGCGTGCGGTCCGCGGTGCGCCGGGCGGGCAGCGCGATGAAGCACAGGGGCAGCGCGAGGGCGAGCATGCCGGCGAAGAACTGCGCGGGGTACAGATCGAGGCGCAGCCAGAGCGGCAGATCGAGCGCCCAGCCCACCGAGCCGAGCGTGAGAAGCGTGGCGAGCGCCGTGGCGGTGCCGCGCGCGAGCGGCTGCCGCAGCGCCGTGACGCGACCGACGGCCGGTCCGTCCTCGGAAGCGGTCAAAGGACGGCCGGCGTCAGCGGGAGCCGCCGAAGCGGCTCATTTCGGCGGCCACGCCCCCAGCTCCTTGTAGAAACGCATCGCGCCCGGGTGCCAATCGATCGGGTCGAGCGCCGTCGCCATCCGCGCCGGATCGAACAGGTTCATGGCGCCGAACGACGCCGCCAGCGACGGTTTGTTGGCGTGCATCGCTTTGACGACGCGGTAGACCATGTCCTCGGGCGTCTTCACGCTAGCCACCAGCACCCCGTCGTAGGCAAGCGCATGGATCGGCTCGGCGACGCCGATGTTGCGCGCGCCGGGGGTCTCGGGGCGCAGGTAGGAGGGCGGGAAATGCTTGCGCACCTTGGCGAGGTTGTCCGCGGTGTTGGGCACGTCGAGCGCCCGGATGCCGCCGACCGAGGCGCTCGCTTCCTCGACTTTGGCGGCGCCGAGCGCGAAGAAGAACGCGTCCGCCTTGCCGGCGATGAACGCGTCGGCGCCGCCCACCACGTTGGGCACGTTGACCGGCTGGACATCGGCGCGCGTCATGCCGGCGGTCGCGTACAACGCGTCGAGCAGCGGCGGAATCGTCTTCTGGCTCGTGTAGCCGTCCACCACGCGCTTGCCCTTGAGATCGGCGATCGTGCGGATCGCCGAGTCCTTGCGCACGAAGAAGGCGACCCGCAGCGGATAGACGATCGTCACCGCGCGCAAGTCCGCGTACTTGCGGCCCTCGAACTGCGCCGTGCCGAGCACGGCCACGCGCACTTCCTCGACGTTGGCGATGCCGAACGCGTATTCCCCGGCGCTCACCGCCGGCAGGTAAACGGTCGGGCTGGCGAATGGATAGACCGTTGCCTTGAGCTGGGCGGCCTCGCCCGCGACTTTCGCGATCGCCGCGCCGGTGGAGTGGTAGATCGACCCCGGGTTCGATGTCGCGATGCCGATGGTCTGCGCCTGGGCGGCGGCGCAGGCGAACGCACCGGCAAGCAACCAGGGCACAACGCGGGTTCGTGCAGGCTTCTTCATGGCATCCCTCCTCAAAGGATGAATCGTGCGGTCTTGCGACGCTCGGGGCAGGGCCCGCGTCAGCTCAGCCGGAGCAGCCGGCGCGCGTTGCCCTCGTAGATCTTGTAGCGCTCCTCCGGCGAGACGTCGAGGCGGTCGACGATCTCGATCGTCGTGCGCGTGTACATGGAGCCCTTCTCCGGATCGAACGGCGCATCGGACGCGAACAGCACGTGGTCCGCGCCGAAGAACTTCAGGCCGCACTTGGTGGCTTCCCACGCACCGAACAGCGCCGTGTCGGCGTAGAACATGCGGAAGTAGTCGATCGGGCGCTTCTTCAGCCTGCGCAGCAGCCGGGTGTAGTCGACGTCGGAGGTGCGCTTGCCGAGCTGATCCCAGCCCGGGCCGACGCGACCCTCGAAGTACGGCACCATGCCGCCCATGTGGTGGGTGATGATCTTGAGGTCCGGGAAGCGGTCGAACAGCCCGGCGAACACGATGTGCGCCATGGCGACGCTCGTTTCGTACGGCCAGCCGAAGGTCCACCAGATCTCGTAGTGGCTGCGCGACTCGCTGCGATAGTCGGGCACCTCGGCGCCGCGCGCCGGGTGCATCCAGATGGGCCGGTCGAGCTTCGCCATCAGCTCGAACAGCGGGAGGGTCGCCGGGGCGGTCAGCGGCGCGCCGAGCACATTGGTGAACACCTGCACGCCCACCGCGCCGAGATCGTTGATCGCGCGCCGCGCCTCGCGCAGCAGCCCTTTCGGATCGTTCATCGGCAGCGAGGCGACGAACGCCGGGAACCGCTTCGGATACTTGCGCACGAGCTCCGCCATGCCGTCGTTCGCCAGGCGCGCGAGCTCGTTCGTCACCGCGGGCGCGCCGAACACCTCGAGCGGCGGGGACGGCAGGCAGATCACCTGTGCGTAGTCGTCGCCGAACTGGTCCATGATGCGAAACCGCTCCTTCAAGTCGACGATGCACGGAATCTCGCGCACCCGCTTGTGCATGTCCTTGCCGTTCGGCGCGACTTCGAGCATGCGCTCGTAGAANNGGGCGGATGCCCGTAAAGGGACGCGGGGCGTCGCCTTCAGCTCGTTTTCACGTAGCTCGGCGTCATGCAGACGTTGACGAGCGCCTGGCGTTTTTCCTCGCGCACGATGCGCAGCGCCCGCGCGAGCGCGGGCTGCAGCTCTGCGGGCGTCGTGACGCGCTCGCCATGCCCGCCCGACGCCTGCACGACGTGCTCGAAGCGCGGCGAGGGTTCGAGCACCGCGAACGGAGGCGCGGGCGACCGGGCCGCGTAACCCCGCGGGTAGTCGGCGAGCGTCGCGCGATGCACGGCGGCCCAGCGGCTGTTGTTGAACACCACGAAGAGCACCGGCAATCCCCGCGCCTCGGAAACGAAATGGCCCGGCGTCGGGTTGCCGAACATGTACGCACCGTCACCCAGTGCGCACACCACGGTGCGCCCCGGCGCGGCGAGCTTTGCGCCCAATGCCGCGCCGATGCCCCAGCCGAGGCCGCCCGAGGGCGGCGTGCCGAAATACCGTCCCGGCGCACGGAACGTCATTTCTTCGAGGACGAGCGGGTATTCGTTGACGACGATCGCCTCCTCGTCGAGCGCCGCGTTCAAGCACGCGGTCACCCATTGGGGATTGAGGGCGGCAGGGGCCGGCACGGCGCCGGCACGCGCTGCCGAGCGCCTCGCCGCGCCACGTTGGGCGATCGCGTCGCGACGCCTGCGGAGCGCAGCCTCGGCCGGCGCGTGCGCCGCGATGCGCTCGGTCAACCGGTCCACGGTGGATGCCACGCGGCCGGTCAGGGCGACGTCGGTGCGAAAGCCGCGCAGCGGGTAGCGGCTCCAGAGCGGATCGGGGCCGATGTGAACGACGCCGGCCTCCTCGGTTGGTCCACCGAGCGCCGGAATCCAGGGCACGTCGCAGTCGACGACGAGGACCAGATCCGCGGTCTTCAGTTCCGCGTGCGGATCCCAACCGAGTTGCATCGGGTGTTCCGTGGACAGCGCGAGATGCCGCGGACGGTAGTGGACGACGCCGATGGCAAAGGTTTCCGCGAGTCGCGCGATCGCCTCCGCTTCCGCGATGGTTCGGCCGCCGTTGGCCGTCACGAGCAGCGGCCGCTCGGCGCGGGCAACCAGTCGCGCGACGCGATCGAGCGTCTCGGGGTCGGCGGCGGCCGGGGAAGCGGGCGACTGCAGCGGCGCGGCGCGCAGCGCAGGCCCCGCAAGCCGCGCCGCGAGCATCTCGCGCGGCAGCGTGAGGTACACCGGCCCCTGCGGCGCCGAATGGGCGATCGCCAGCGCGCGCTCCAGGACGGTCTGGATCTGATCCGGGTGGCGCAGTTCGTAGTCCCACTTGACGAACTCGCGCAGCATGGCGCCCTGGTCGAAATGCTCCTGCGCCCAGTGAATGTAGTTGTTGCGCCCGCCCGTCAGCCCGGCGGTTTCGGTCAGCGGCGTGCGTCCGGCGCAGAGCAGCATCGGCACGTTCTGGCGCGCGCCGTTGATCAGCCCGTTCAGCGCGTTCGCCGTGCCCACGCCGACGTGGACCATCATGGCCTGGCCACGCCCGGTGAGCATGGCGTAGCCGTGCATCATCGCCACGCCGAGATTCTCGTGCGGCACGAGGATCGGCTCGGGCATGCGCGCGCCCAGCGCAAGGCCCTTGGCGCGCGCCTCCGCGAGTGGCGCGAAGTCGGTGCCGCCGTTGGCAAAGAGGTACTCGACGCCCCGCTGGGCGAGCAACGCGAGAAATGCGTCGGCAGCCGTTTCCGGTTCCGGCGACGAGGGGCTCGCGGCGCTCGCGTCGGGCGGGACGGTTGCGCTCATCGGATCGTCACCGGCCGCTTGCCCTGCAGATCTGCATCCCGCTGCTCTCCCGTTCCTCGTCCGGCATGCGTGGCCACGCGAATGGATTATATTCACGCCTGCCAATTTCGGAGGATTGCCAGGATGAAACTCTATATGCACCCGGCGTCGACCACGAGCCGGCCGGTCAGCCTGTTCGCGGTCGAAAACGGCATCGCGCTGGAGCAGCAGGTGGTGGACATCTTCACCGGCGAGCATCTGCAGGAGGCGTTCGCGAAGCTCAATCCGAATCGGCTCGTCCCGGTGCTGGAGGACGGGGATTTCCGGTTGACCGAGGGCTCGGCCATCCTGAAGTACCTTGCCGACAAGACGGCTTCGCCCGCCTACCCGAAGGAGCTCAGGGCGCGCGCCCGGGTGAACGAGCTGATGGACTGGTTCAACACGGATTTCTATCGCACGTACGGCTACGGCCTGGTCTATCCCCAGATCCTGCCCAACCATCGCCGCCCGAGCGAGGAGTCGCAGCGCGTGACGATCGAGTGGGGGCGGGCGGGGGCGACCAAGGCGCTCGGCATCCTCAACGACCACTGGCTCGGCGCAAAGGCCGCGTACCTGTGCGGCGACGCCATCACCATCGCCGACTACATGGGCGCGTGCTACGTCTCGATCGGGGAGATCATTCGCTGCGACCTGCAGCCCTACCCGAACGTGGTCGGCTGGCTCGGGCGCGTGAAGCAGCTCAGGAGCTGGGCGAAGGTCAACGAGGTGTTCAACGGGTTCGCGGCCTCGGTGAAGGATCAGCCCTTCGCCGGGCTTTGATCCGCGGCGAGGGGACGTCATGATCAAGGGGTTGCATCACAACGCCTACCGCTGCCGCGACGCGGAGGAGACGCGCCGCTTCTACGANNCGGCGGGCATCGAGACGCGGGGCATTTCGGATCACGGCTTCATCGACTCGATCTACTTCCGCGACCCGAACGGCTACGTGATCGAACTGACGGCGAAGCGGCCGAACCACGACGCCGCCATGGATCCTGGCGCCAATCGTGCGCGCGAGGTGCTGCGCGCCTGGCAGGCGCGAAAACCGGCTCGCGCCGCGTAGGGCGGCGCCGCCGTTCAGGCGGCGCGGGCTGCGCGAGCGTCGTCGTCGACGGCGCGAAGCGCCTCGAGCAGCAACGCCGGATCGTTGGGCGCGAGCCGCGCCGCGTCCGAGAGCATGCGCCGCCACAGGCGTGCGCGAGGCGCGCCGTGATACAGGCCGAGCAGGTGGCGGGTGATGTGGCGCAGCGGCGTTCCGGAACCCGTCTGGCGAACGGCGTACGCATGCATCGCGTGCACGACGTCGGCGCGGCGCAGTCCGGGCGTCGCGAGCAGCCACGGATGATGGTAGGCGGCCCGGCCGAGCATCACGCCGTCGACGTGCTCCAGATGCGCCGCGATCTCGGGCCCGCTCGTAATGCCCCCGTTGATGACGATTTCCAGTGCCGGGAAGTCGCGCTTGAGCTGGTAGACGGTCGCGTAGCGCAGCGGCGGCACTTCGCGGTTCTCCTTCGGCGACAGGCCCTTGAGCCACGCGTTGCGGGCGTGCACGATGAACAGCCGGCAGCCCGCCTCGGCGATCGTGGCGACGAAATCGCGGACGAAGGCGTAATCGTCCTGCGCGTCGATGCCGAGCCGGTGCTTGACGCTGACCGGAACGGCGACGCGCTCGCGGATCGCGCGCACGCAGGCGGCGACCAGCGCCGGCTCCGCCATCAGGCAGGCGCCGAACGCGCCGCGCTGCACGCGCTCGCTCGGGCAGCCGATGTTCAGATTGATCTCGTCGTAGCCGCGCTCCGCCGCGAGCGCGGCGCAGGCCGCGAGGTCGTCAGGCTCGCTGCCCCCGAG
>DKBI01000055.1 GCA_002451175.1 Betaproteobacteria bacterium UBA6904 | reverse complement strand
CTGCACCTGCGCGAGGGCGAGGACGAACTGCTCGAGCCGTGGACCCTGAAGACGATCGTGCGCAAGTACTCGGACCACGTCGGGCTGCCGATCGTGCTGCTCGGGGAGTCGCGGCTCGACCCGGTGAGCAAGGCGTTCATGCCGGGGAAGGAGGAGACGCTCAACCAGGCGAGCGCGCTGTGGGCGCGGCCGAAGAGCGAGGTCACCGAGGAGCAGTACCGCGAGTTCTACAAGCACGTGGCACACGACTTCGAGCCGCCGCTCGCCTGGGTGCACGCGCGCGTCGAGGGGCGGCATGAATTTACGCAGCTGCTCTACGTGCCGGCCCACGCGCCCTTCGATCTCTGGGACCGGCACACGCGCCACGGCGTCAAGCTGTACGTCAAGCGCGTGTTCATCATGGAGGACGCGGAACACCTGATGCCCGCCTACCTGCGGTTCGTGCGCGGCGTCATCGACGCCGACACGCTGCCGCTCAACGTCTCGCGCGAGATCCTGCAGCAGAGCCGCGATCTCGACGCGATCCGCGGCGGCTGCGTCAAGCGCGTGCTGGGATTGCTCGAGGAGCTGGCCGCCGGTCAGCCCGAGCCCTATGCGACCTTCTGGACGGCCTTCGGCCGCGTGTTCAAGGAAGGCGTCGGCGAGGACGCCGCAAACCGCGAGCGCATCGCCAAGCTCCTGCGCTTTGCGACGACGCACGGCGATGCCGAAGCCGAGAACGTGTCGCTCGCCGATTACGTCGCGCGCATGAAGCCGGGGCAGGAGCGCATCTGGTACGTGACTGCAGACTCGCTTGCCGCGGCGCGCTCGAGCCCGCACCTGGAGGTGTTCCGCCGCAAGGGCATCGAAGTGCTGCTGCTCGGCGATCGCGTCGATGAATGGGTGGTGGCGAATCTCGCCGAGTTCGAGGGCAAGACGCTGGCCTCGGTGGCCCGCGGCGGCCTCGATCTCGGTGAGCTGGCGGACGAAGCGGAGAAACAGCAAGCCGAGACGCAGCGCAAGGCGTTCAGCGCGCTGGTGTCACGGCTGAAAGAGGCGCTGGGCGAGCGCGTCAAGGACGTGCGCGTCACGCAGCGGCTGACGGATTCCCCGGCCTGCCTGGTCGCCGACGACAGCGACATGAGCGCGAACCTCGCACGCATCCTGCGCGCCGCCGGGCAGAAGGCGCCGGCCACGACGCCGATCCTCGAGATCAATCCCGGGCATCCGATCGTGGCGCGCCTCCAGGACGAGACGCCGCGCTTCGCCGACTGGGCGGCGCTGCTGTACGAGCAGGCGCTGCTGGCGGAAGGCGGGGCCCTCGAGGATCCCGCGGCCTTCGTCCAGCGCATGAATGCCTTGCTGCTGGAGGTTTCCCGCTAGACGCAAGCCCGCGGGGGGCGGGCGCGCGAGCTTCCCCCGCGGCGTCAGGCCAGTTGCTTCAGCATCGTTTCCGCGTCCGAGACCTCGAACTTGCCGGGCGCCTCGACGTTGACTTGCCGCACGACGCCGTCGTCGACGAGCATCGAGAAGCGCTGCATGCGAACGCCCATGCCGCGCGCGGTCAGATCCACCGCCAGCCCGAGCGCCTTCGTCCAGGCCGCGCTGCCGTCGCCCAGAAAGCGAATCTTGCCAAGCGCCTTCTGGTCGCGGCCCCAATGCGCCATGACGTACGCATCGTTCACGGCCACGCACCAGATTTCGTGGACGCCCTTGGCGAGCAGCTTGTCCCGGCTCGACAGATAGCCCGGCACGTGCTTCGCCGAGCAAGTCGGCGTGTACGCGCCCGGCAGGCCGAAGATCGCAATTTTCTTTCCTCTGGCCGCGTCGCCGACCTTGACTTCCTTCGGCGGCATCGCGCACTGTGTACCGCTGTCGAATTCCGTGGACTCGCTGAGGCTTCCGTCGGGGATGCGGTCGCCGGCCTTGATCGTCATGTCCTGGCTCCTTGGGGGATGATCGTCAGGGGACGCGAGTGTACCGCAAGGGCCTGGTCGCGATGACCCTCGCTGGGCGCAGGGCCGTGGTCCGCAATGAAACCTGCGCGCGCCCGGCGAAGCGGTCGGACCCGGCGTCGGCCGGAGCCTATTCCCGAGACAGNNCCGACGACGAAGTACGCCCCCACCGCGAGGATCCCGAGCCGATGGTTGCCCGCGAACATCCAGGTGACCGCGCCGTAGGTGAGCGGACCGAAGATCGACGCCGCCTTCACGGCGAGGCCCCACAGGCCGAAGAATTCGCCGAGCCGCGTCGGCGGCGACAGATAGCCGACCATGGCGCGCCCGGCGGCCTGCGAGGAGCCCATGCACAGTCCGGCGAGATTCGCCGCGACCCAAAACGTCGGCGCATCGTCCGCAACGTAGGCCAGGGCGATCATGACGATCCAGCCGGCGAGCACCAGCGCCATGGCGCGCACGTGGCCGATGGCGTCCTGCAGATAGCCGAAGCCGAAGGCGCCCAGCGCGGCGGTCACGTTGACGACGAGGATCAGCACCAGCGTCTGCTGGGTCGTGAACTTCATCGCTTCCTGCGCGTAGATCGCGGCCAGCGCGATGACCGCCATGATGCCGGCCTGATAGAACAGGATGCAGACGAGAAAGCGCCGCAGGTCGGCAAATGCGCGCGCGTGGCGCAGCGTCTGCAGGACACGCCTCCAGGGCGCCGCGTCACCCGCCTGCGGCAGCGCGCGCTCCCGCAGGAAGAGAAACGTCGGCAGGGCCGCGACGAGGAAAACGACTGCCGTGATCAGCATCGTCACCGGCACGAACTGCGCGCCGCCGTGACCCTGCGCCTGCGCCCACGTGATGTACGCGAGCGACAGGCCGAGCGACACCAGGCCGCCGACGTAGCCGAACGCCCAGCCCCAGCCGGAGACGCGGCCCATCGCGCTCGACTCGGCGAGCTCCGGCAGGAAAGCCGCGATCAGATTCTCGCCGGTGGCGAAGAAGAAGTTCGACAGCACGACGAGCGCGATCGAGAGCACCACCGCGCCCGGCGCGGCGAAGTAGAGCCCCGCCGTGAACAGCACGCAGCCGATGGTCGTCGCCAGCAGCAGGCGCTTCTTCGCCGCGTGCGCATCGGCCCACGCGCCGACGAGGGGCGCCGTGACGAGCACCGCCAGGTACGACAGCGAGAGCGCCGCCGTCCACGCGAAGGTCGCCCAGGCGGCCTTTTCGGCAACCACGGCGACGAAGTAGGCATTGAACACGGCCGTGATGACGACCGTCGTGTAGCCGGAGTTCGCGAAGTCGTACATGCTCCACGCCCAGACTTCGCGCGGCGTCACGTTGGCGGCGAGGGCAGACCGGCGGTCGCGAACCATGCGGCATTGTATGGGGTATAGTCGGCGGCGCATGCAGACCGCGATCCAGCCTCCGCGGCACGAGGGGCGCCTGACGCTGACTGGCGTTCTCGATTGGCTGGTCGAGGACGGGCTGGTGGCGCCGCGCGATGCGGACCGGCTGAAGACGGAGCGCCGCTACTACCGCGGCGGGANNTGGAGTACCTGCACATCGATCCGCTGAAGGTCGACTTTTCCGCCGTCACGGAGGTGATGTCGTCGGCGTATGCGACGCGGTTTCGCATCCTGCCCGTCGGCGTCACGACCCGCGAAGCGGTGATCGCCACGGCCGAGCCTTACGAGCGCGACTGGGAGCACGAGCTGGCGCGCATGCTGAAGCTGGACATCCGGCGCGTCGTCGCCAACCCGACCGACATCGAGCGCTATCAGGTCGAGTTCTACAACCTGGCGCGCTCGGTCAAGGGCGCCTCGCGCAGCGCGACCGGCGCCTCAGGGCTCGCCAATTTCGAGCAGCTCGTCGAGCTGGGCGCGGCGAACCGGCCGCTCGACGCCAACGACGCGCACATCGTACGCGTCGTCGACTGGCTCTGGAGCTACGCCTTCGAGCAGCGCGCGAGCGACATTCACATCGAGCCGCGCCGCGACGCGGGCATCGTGCGCTTTCGCATCGACGGCGTGCTGCATCAGGTCTACCAGATTCCCGCGCCGGTGCTCGCCGCGATGACCAGCCGCATCAAGATTCTGGGGCGCATGGACGTGGTCGAGAAGCGCAGGCCGCAGGACGGCCGCATCAAGACGCGCACGCTGGAGGGCGAGGAGGTGGAGTTGCGGCTCTCGACGCTGCCGACCGCCTTCGGCGAAAAGCTCGTCATGCGCGTCTTCGACCCCGAGGTGCTGGTGCGCGACTTCCGCGAGCTCGGTTTCTCCGACGAGGATCACGCGCGCTGGAAGGACATGACGGAACGGCCGAACGGCATCGTGCTGGTCACCGGGCCGACGGGGTCCGGCAAGACGACGACGCTGTACTCGACGCTCAAGCACCTCGCGACGCCGGAAGTCAACGTGTGCACGATCGAAGATCCCATCGAGATGGTGGAGCCGGCGTTCAACCAGATGCAGGTGCAGCCGGCGATCGAGCTGGGTTTTGCCGATGGCGTGCGCGCCCTGCTGCGCCAGGACCCGGACATC